>CAKSPU010000088.1 GCA_934486875.1 uncultured Oscillospiraceae bacterium | reverse complement strand
GGTTTCCGGAAAACGTCGAGCCAGAACGGGTAATCCGAATAGTCGTACATATTCAGATTGTATAAACGTCCGGATACTTCGGCATTTTTGGTATCAACCGCAACATAGTTGGTATTGTCTGCATTGGCACACACTTCTTCCATTTCCAGTCCATCGTTGGCATCACAGTTAATTGCACGTGCCCGGAAATCAATACCAACGGCAGCAGTTTCATTGACCCAGATAGGGAGATAGAACTTTGTGGAATCCTCGTGCAGCGTGATCCACGTATCCGCATCATAATAGGTGTAATCATCCCCATCGCACATGTATACCTCAAACGGGAATTTGACTTCCCGTGATCTGATGTATTTTGCGTAATCACGTTCTCCGTATCCCTTCAGTGAACTGTGGTAACCGCTGGTAGGCAGGTTGACGGTAAAATACCGGTCCAGTACCAGATGGTAACAGTTACCCGGTGACACCAGCTGGGTATATTCCTTCGCATCCGTAATCGTCGGGTAACATACGGTAGGGGTATGGATCACAACGTCATTGACCGGGTTTATTTCAATGTCCACATCCGGAATATTCGTATTATAAACAAACGATGGATAAAACTGTACATCACCACTCGAATTGAAGGTACCATTTGATTTTTCCGGCTCAATCAGCAGGTCTGGCTGATAAAGTATATCCCTGTCAATCTGCGTAGATTCCGGGATTCTGCCCGGGGTCGGGGTTTTCTTTTCCACCGGATCAGCATTCATGATGATCTTCCCATCAAATTCAAGGTAATCATTCATGACAATATACTGCCCGACCGTCCATCCGTCTGACGGGGATATACCTATCCTTCCACATGCCATAAATGATACATTTCCGACATTATAGGATGCATCCGGTTTTATGGTGACATGCTCATCCGGGAGGGAATAATTCATCACGGTGGCAGATTCTATTCGGTATATCACCAGATAATCTACTTTCCAGTAGGAATATTCCCGCCATACCAGTTCGGTATCATGATCGTGTAATTTTTTCCCATGTTTATCGGTGTGACTGCAGCTAATATAATGGTTAAATTGCTTTTTTCCATATTTTCGAACAAACCGGTATTTATATAGGTAGGAATCCGTAAACACATTGACATACTGTGTCTCGGATGTTGGAATTCCCTGTGTACTGTCAAACTGTTCATTGTCTCGTTTGTCTGACTGGATTACAGCACTTGTGCTGGCGGGTGTGAGCTTCTCTGCCGAAATTACATCCTCATCCTCATGAGAGTCTGGTTTCGGTTTCGGGCTGTTTTTCTTATAAAGCACGTTGATAACAGTACCGCCATTGTAGACTTCAAAAGTCTGACGTGCTGTTTTAAGCCACTTGGTATAGCTGTCAGTCAGGTTTCCATCCTTGTCTGCAAAATTGCAGCTTTTAAAGATTGGGGCACTGGTTTTTGCAACTTTGTTCCGGATGGCTCCATTTTTTTTGCTTTTCTGCTTCGACACAGATGTCTTATAC
>CAKSPU010000087.1 GCA_934486875.1 uncultured Oscillospiraceae bacterium | reverse complement strand
CCGGAGGAAGCGTCAGGAGTTCAATCAGAGCTTTAACGCTTATTTGGGAAGATGATATATTATTTTGTTGAATTTGCCGGGAGTTTTGCCAACATCGCACTGCTTGTACTTTTCGTTGACCGTTTATTCCAGAAAAAAGATTTGTATTTGCGATGGTTCTATCTTTATATTGCGCTTCTAATAGCTGGGCAATGTATATTGAGCCTGTTTCCCACTTGGGTGATGCCACGAACGATTTACCTTCTGCTGGGAGGTTTTCTTCTGGCAATTCTGTTTTATGAGGCACAAATATGGCAAGCTATATTTGCAAGTGCTGCGTTTTTTACGTTGATTGCAGTGGTTGAAGTTCTTGCAATGCTCCTTATCGGACTGCGCATCCCAGACACAGAGATCCTAATGCAAGCGGGAGCAGCCAGACTGATTTATGTGGTGTTCTCAAATCTGATACAAATTCCATTGGTTGTTTTAATCTCGCATTTTTTCAGTCGAAAAGAAAATGTACTGCGTATCCTTTGGCTGCTGCCAATCATCGTTATTCAAATTGCCAGCATCGCAGTTTGTTATGTGGTACAGTACCATGCAGCGGACGAAAATTTTCCAGATTATCTAATCGGTTTGATGGCGGTACTCCTCTTGATGAATATCCTGATTGTTTTCTATGTGGAAGCTCTCCGAAAAAATGAGCAGGAAAAATTCAGAGCGGAATTTAACGAGCAGCAATATCGCTTGCAGATGGAGTATTACCAGCAGCTAAAGGAACGGCAAGAAGAAACAAGAGCCCTTTGGCACGACATCAAAAAATATATTCTGGCAATGCAGGCGGTGGCGGGGCGTGGGGATTCCGAAGAACTTCACAAAATTGTACGAGATGCAACGGATGCCTTTGAACGTTCCAAAAATATTTCTACGATTGGAAATCCAGTTGTGGACGCACTGTTAAATCAGTATTTACATACAGCAGAAGAAAACGGCATCAAAGTAACTCTGGACGTAACGATTCCAGAAGTTCTATCTATATCTCCGTTATCTTTAAGCATCCTGATTGGAAACACATTCGACAATGCAATTGAAGCTTGTTGTGGCTTGCCGCCAGAACAACGAAAGATCCATTTGCAGCTGCGCAAACAGTATCGAAGCCTTTTCTACCGCCTTGACAATCCATACAGTGATATCTCGCGCAGCCTTCGGGTTGGCAGCCACCATGGATATGGGCTGAAGAATGTAAAACGTGTGGTGAAGGAAAGCGATGGCGATTTTTATGCCGAAAAGAAGAATGGAACTTTTACCGTGAAAGTTCGATTGAACTGTGAAAATTAAATATGTTTCCCCAGCCAAATGATCAGTGTACCTCCATACTGATTGTTTGGCTTTTTATTTTGCAAAGGAGCGTGATGCCATGACCCAACCCAAAAACGACCCAGCCTACCTCCGCAACGAAAAAGCCAAAGCAGAGCAGAAGCTGTGCGCTTGCCAGCACCGGGAGAAGATCCTTGAACGCCAGATGTCAGAGCTGAACCGGAGAGAGCGTGTGCATCGTCTTTGCACCCG
>CAKSPU010000086.1 GCA_934486875.1 uncultured Oscillospiraceae bacterium | reverse complement strand
TCACGCTGAAACTATGTGTATTATTTCGCATATCCACACGCTTTTGCGTAGATTTTGATTCTATGTGGACGGGTTCTGAGTGAGGTTAAAAGTGACATATGCGAATAGCTCAAAATGGATAAGTCTTTGGGATAATAAAAAGGGATTGCGTGATGCAGTCCCTTTTTGTATAGTATAATTATGCTTTATCGCATTTCCTTTTCTTCCGAATAATATGATTCGACCAGATCGCAGTCCATTATCAGAACATAAAATACATTTCCGTAATAGCGGCTTTTTACTATCCTGCCGTGATCGAGAACAGGGTGATAGCTGCCGTCTTTTTTGGCAAAATGGAATTTGACATAATCATTGTTGTCATCGGTTTTTGAATTTATCTGCGCCCAGATGCTTGCCTCCACAGCTTTCTGTTCATCGGGGCGGATAAGATTTTGGAATCGGTGGTCGGTATGAGCAAGAAAATCGTCATAATCACAGCACCCTGCGAAATTTATCAGCTCCTGATTTGCAAACAAAATACTGTCATCTTCCGGGTCAGCCTTATATATCAAAAATGCTCCCGGAAGATTCCTGGATATGTCCTGAAGTGCAAAACCAAGGCGGCTTCTGTGCTGTATGTTATAGTCATCACGATAAGCAAGGCAGCTATGCTTTCCGTGGAGCTTCACTTCATAGAGTGCCGTATCCGCACATCTGATAAGCTCGGAAATATCTTCGCAATTTTTCGGGAATTCCGCATATCCGACGGAAATATAAAAGTTATGGCTTTCATTATTGTATGTAAAACTCCGTGGCTCTAAGGTGAATTTTTCAATCTTTTCCTTTGCTTTTTCGGCTGTTGTCCCTATCAGGATGACTGAAAATTCATCGCCGCCGTTTCTGCATAAGACCGCATTTTCGGAAAAAATTTCTTTCATACTTTGTGCAAGCGTTTTCAATGCCGTATCACCAACCGAATGTCCATACATATCATTGATAAATTTAAAATCATCAATGTCCATCTGAATGCCTACACAGCTCATATCCGAATGTTCCTGAATAAGCCTGTGCAGCTCTTCATCAAAACCCTTTCTGTTCAGAAGACCGGTCAATGGGTCTGTTACCGACAGTTTTTTCAGATCTTTACGATGCTGTTCTGACAAAAGAATTGCAGCTGTTAATCCGGTCAGAAGCAGAATAATACAAAGTCCAATGAACAGATCAACAAATAAATCGTTTCCTTGGTTCCAACCGTCTTTGGGCATTACCGCCAATCGAAATGAGCAGCAGCCAAGCTTAAACTCATATGTTATCGGCTCCTGTAAGGTTTCATTTTTTGATGATGAGATTACACCGTATTCATCATCAAAATCAAAAGTGGATTTTGTTTTATATAAGCAGTAATCATACCCGAAATTGGTAAGCGCCTGTACGGAATCAGCAAAAATTTCGGGAACTTTGATTATCGCAATTGTGAATCCCCAGAAATAAGCTTCTCCGTCTGTATCTTCCAGATAAACGGGATTACGTATCGCAATTCCGCTTCCGCCTTGTTTCAGGTCAAATGGTTCCTGCATCGTTACAAGGTCATTATCTCTTCCGTATTGGCATATCCTGCCTCTTTTTTCATCGTGAATAAGGTCGATCTTGCCTGCCTCGTTTCCAGCTTCCGGATAAATGTCCGTAATGACACCATTGGGGGCAATTTGAATGCTCTGAGAACTTGTCAACATAGAAAAAATATGGTATAATAAAAGCTATGAGATACACAAGTGATTTAACAGATGCACAAT
>CAKSPU010000085.1 GCA_934486875.1 uncultured Oscillospiraceae bacterium | reverse complement strand
AAAGAGAGTGCAGAGGGAAAACCATTAGGAGAGGGGGATATGCTACGCTCCGTATTTTTGTTGGGTTTAGTGTCCTTTCCCCTCTCCTATGGTTGTCACTTTGCATACTCGCTAATAAATCCAAGCAAAATTATAAATAAATCCAAACACACCCCAAATAAATCAACCATAGATAAGCGGGACGAAAAAACCGTCCCCTACAAATTATAAATCAGCACAACAAAAAAATTCAATTACCGAAAGGAGCATTAAAATGACCGACAGCGAACTTATGACAACCGCAGAAAAAGCCTGCGGTAATGCCTATGCACCATACTCGAAATTCAAGGTGGGCGCAGCACTCCTCACCTCCGACGGACGGGTGTTCACAGGCTGTAATGTGGAAAATTCATCATACGGCGCAGGGATATGCGCAGAACGAACAGCCGCTGTAAAGGCTGTTTCCGAGGGAGCTGTGAAATTCTCCGCCATTGCAATCGCCAACGGGGGAGGCGGACTTACCTATCCCTGCGGCATATGCAGACAGTTCCTCAGCGAATTTTCCGATGAGGATATGCGTATAATTCTCAGGGACAGCGACGGAAATATCATCACCCATACCCTCGGAGAGCTTATGCCCCACGGCTTTAAGCTGTAATATTTCAAAAAAATTTTTATAACCCCTTGACAAACAGAGATTAATATGATATAATTCATATTAATCAGATAGGATATATCTATATTTAATATTTAACATCAGAAAGGTAAGGTAATAAAAATGAAAGTTTATAAGAAGATCACAGACCTCATCGGACACACCCCCCTCCTCGAACTCGGAAATATCGAAGCTGAGGAAAAGCTTGAAGCAAAAATCTACGCAAAGCTCGAATATTTCAATCCCGCAGGAAGTGTTAAGGACAGAATCGCAAAGGCAATGCTGGAAGACGCTGAGGCAAAGGGCGCTTTAAAGCCCGGCAGCACCATTATCGAACCCACCAGCGGCAACACAGGCATCGGTCTTGCTTCCGCAGCCGCAGCCAAGGGATATAAGCTCATCATCGCAATGCCCGAAACGATGAGCGTTGAGCGCAGAAAGCTTATGAAGGCATACGGCGCAGAGCTGGTGCTCACCGAGGGCGCAAAGGGAATGAAGGGCGCTATCGCAAAGGCTGAGGAGCTTGCAAAGGAGATCCCCGACAGCTTTATCCCCTCTCAGTTCTCCAATCCCGCAAACCCTGCCGCTCACGAAAAGACCACAGGCGTTGAGATCTGGGACGACACCGACGGAACCGTTGATATCTTCGTTGCAGGTGTTGGCACAGGCGGAACTATCACAGGTACAGGCAGATACTTAAAGTCCAAGAACCCCAACGTCAAGGTCGTAGCAGTTGAGCCCGCAACCTCCCCCGTGCTTTCCAAGGGTACAGCAGGTCCTCACAAGATCCAGGGCATCGGCGCAGGCTTCGTTCCCGATACACTCGATACCAAGATCTATGACGAAATTATCCCCGTTGAGAATGACGATGCATTTGAGACAGGCAGAAGAATTGCAAAGACCGAGGGCGTTCTCGTTGGAATTTCCTCAGGCGCAGCACTTTATGCGGCAATTCAGCTTGCAAAGCGTCCCGAGAACAAGGGCAAGACTATCGTAGCTCTTCTCCCCGACACAGGTGAGAGATATCTCTCCACTGCAATGTTCTCCGAATAATTACTATAAAGTTCAAATCCCTGACCGTTTAGCGGTTAGGGATTTCAGCTTGTTGAAAAAGCAGCAAAATGAAAAAAGTTGCACAAATAAACACAAAAGTAAAAGTTTCGTCCACCTTTTC
>CAKSPU010000084.1 GCA_934486875.1 uncultured Oscillospiraceae bacterium | reverse complement strand
TCACAAAGCTTTTAAGGTCGCAAAGAATGTGATACAAAAGAGCACGGTTTTCAAATTCGTCACGGCTCTTTGGCAATGTTTCCTCCGAATAATGCTCAAAAAGCCCGTCAAGGTCAGCAAGGAGCGTCACGGCATCATTTATCTCGCTGAACTCGGCGCTTGTTTTGTCAAGGAATCGGGATATTGGCTCAGCCTGCTCGGTAACGCTGTCAAGCCGCTTGATGTCCGTGAATATCCTCATAAGAATGACGCACTGCTCCATTCTCATTCCCACGTATTTGTAAAAATAATCCTTCTCGCTGACGAAAGAGTTGCCGATATATTTCACGGCTTCACGGCGAAGCTCATCAAGAAGCCTGTCCGTTTCCTCAAAGCAGCTGCCTGTGTAATCCGATTTATCCTCCGAAATGATATAAACAGCCATTCTGCCGATGATACGGCGTATCCTGTCGTCTGTTTCACGCTGTATCTGCCGTATTTTTCCTCTGTTTGACGGCATAAAAATGTTCAGCACAACGCCTGTTCCCGCACCGATGACAAGGAGCATTGCCTCATTTCCCAGCATTGGCAGAGATATATCCCGTGAAGCAAAATAATGGGTGATTATAACGCTGTTCATCGCCACAGCCTCGCCCATATCAAGCACGCCGCAGAAGGTGAGAAACAGTGCCAGCACTGCACAGAGCTGCAAAAAGCCGAAGCCGAAAATGCCGAATATCGCAAAACTGAGAGCAGCTCCGCCGCAGAATGCCCCGAGCCTTTTCAGCGTTATTTTCAAAGTCTCTTTTCTTGTGTCCTGAACAGTCAGCAGGCAGATTATTCCCGCCGACACTGCATATTGAAGTCCGAGAGCATATCCCACAGCCGCTGCTGCCACCGCTCCCACGGATATTTTTGCGATCTTTATAGGGTCAGCCCTCATTTTTATTCCTCACCTTCGGGCAGAATGTCGATAATAACAAGCTCGGGATTATTGAAAATTCTGGGAATATAATTTTTTGTCCGTGCAAGCCCTCTGCTTACGATAAGAGTGCCATCATCAGACGGATATATCCCTCCCGCATATTTTGGGAAAAGCCCCTGCTCAGGCGCAAATAAGCCGTTTATCAGGAACGGCACACGCCATTGACCGCCGTGGGCGTGACCCGAAAGGATAAGGTCAAATTTCCCGAATGAACGGTAAAAGTCAACTCTTTCGGGATAGTGCGCAAGGAGCACATTGAAGCCGTCTCCCGCTTCTTCCGCACATTTTTCCACGCTTTCCTCAAAGGTAAGCCTGCCGTCACCCGTTGATGATGCGCCGCAAAGGGTTATGCCGTTGATGCTGATGTCCTGCCCTTCAAGGACAGTCACGCCCATATCAACGGCTTCCTGCCTGAAAGACTTCCAGCCGCCTTTTTTGTGCTCGTGATTTCCAGAAACATAATAGCAGGGATATTTTTTCACTGCTTCCGCAATAAATGTACGGGTGTTTCCGTTGTCCTTGATGTCGTCAAAAATATCCCCTGTGAGAACAACGATGTTGGGGGACTGCTTATCGAGTGCATTAAGGAGATCATTCATATCCCTGCCGTAATATTCGCTGTGAAGATCGGATATCTGAGCAATGCGGACAGGCTTTGTGACCTTTGGCGAGGATATGCTGTATCGCCGCACCTTAAGGGGGAAGCTCAGTATTGAAAGTATTATGAAAACCGCAAACAGAATCGCTATGATGCGCAGAAAAATATATCTGCGTTTCTTTTTTGTCTCAGACAATGACTTTACCTCGCTATCATAATTATAACCGTTTATTTGCTGCTATTCCCGAATATGCTTTCCAAATAAGGCTTTAAGCCGCTTTTTTCATAACACTTTTTATGAAAGGACTTACAGTTATATTGAAAAGCTTCATTTTCTTTATCA
>CAKSPU010000083.1 GCA_934486875.1 uncultured Oscillospiraceae bacterium | reverse complement strand
CCCTTGACCCCCGCCACCTTTGAAAAGGTGGACGAAACTTTTACTGTTGAGTTTATTTGTGCAACTTTTTTCGTTATGCTACTTTTTCTACAAGCTGAGCCCTGCTGTTTTACGGCAGGGCATTTTTTGTTATCGTGTTTTTATTAATACAAACCGCTTGAAATATTAATCGGAATATGGTATCATAGTAAGGAATGTTTAGTGTAAAAGGGTGATGAGAATGAAAAAGCTTATGTTTATATTAACGGCATTCTCACTGCTCATATGCGGCTGCGGAAAAAATGATCCTCCTATGGAAGAGCTTCCCCCCGAACAGCCGAGACCGAAAACCTCATCGACATATACGGGAACTACCGTTGAATTTTACTATGTCCCCACCGCATCTACCCCACGCCGACCCACAAACGGACTTGAAATGCCCGATCTTGACACGGCGGATATGGCAGACCCCTTTGATGACAGCTTCTACGCAATGTTTACAGATGAAAACGCTGTCACGGAGACTGTTACATTTCCCGATACCGACCCGCTCACCGTTCCAAGCGCCGAAACTGCTGTTTTTTCGGACAATGAAGCTGTGACGGCTCCCCCGTCGGGAAGCGCAGATATTCAGATAACGGAAACAGGCGAAACGGCAGTTAGCGGCGCTCTTGAAAGGGTCACGGAAACCGCCGCCGAAACGGATAATGCCGTTGTTTCCACCTACCGCACACGCACCGAAACATCAGCGGAAAGCGCTTCAAAGCCATATGAAACAGCTCACGAATCCGACAGTGCCGCTATGACCTATCCCACATCGGAAAGCTATAACATCGGCGACTATATGCCACGGGGAAATGATTATCCCGATTTTTCGGCAATTGATATAAACGGCTTGCTACAATGAAAGGACGATAAGAATGCCCATAAATATACCCGACAATCTTCCCGCAGCTGAGACACTCAAAAAAGAAAACATCTTCTGTATGACAGGCTCCACCGCCGCACATCAGGATATCCGCCCGCTGAGGATAGCCATTCTGAACCTTATGCCCAAGAAGATAGAGACTGAGACCCAGATACTGAGGCTCCTCAGCAACACTCCCATTCAGGTCGATATTGAGTTTCTCCAGACCGCTTCCCACGTATCAAAAAACACCCCCGTTTCACATCTGAACAAATTTTACACCACCTTTGACACCGTTAAGGATCAGAAATTCGACGGTCTTATCATCACAGGCGCACCTGTTGAACAGATGGAGTACGAAGATGTGGATTACTGGAACGAGCTCTGCGAAATAATGGACTGGTCTCTGACCAATGTTTTCTCCACCTTTCACATCTGCTGGGGCGCACAGGCGGGACTTTATCATCATTTCGGCATTCCAAAATATCAGCTCAGTGAAAAAATGTTCGGCATATTCCCCCACAAGATAGAGCTGCCCTTCCACCCGCTTATCAGGGGCTTTGACGAGACATTCTATGTTCCCCATTCAAGGCACACCGAGGTTCGCCGTGAGGATATCGAAAAGGTAAGCTGTCTTGAGATACTCACCTCCTCCCCCATTTCGGGAATACACATCGTCGGCGACAAGTCACAGCGCCTTTTCTTCGTGACAGGTCACTCCGAATATGACCGCTTTACTATCCGTGACGAATATATGCGTGATGTGGAAAAGGGTCTGAAAATAAATATGCCCTACAACTATTTCCCGTTCAATGACATCGGACAGCCTCCTCACTTTAACTGGCGCTGCACTGCAAATATGATGTTCTCCAACTGGATAAATTACTGCGTTTATCAGGAGACACCCTATGACCTTGAAGCACTTACGCCCGTTGTCATTGAGAAGTAAAAAAGGAGGACGGATATGCCGTCATTTGACAGCAGGATAATTTCCGATTATGTGGTAGTTGACCTTGAGACCACAGGACTTAGCCCCGAAAATGA
>CAKSPU010000082.1 GCA_934486875.1 uncultured Oscillospiraceae bacterium | reverse complement strand
CCTATTGCAATACCGAAAGTATGAATATGTTTTTGGAAGAGCTATCGAATACATTTCCGAGAGATAAGATCATATTATACTAATAACCGATTAACCTATAGACAAATCCTCGGCTGAAATAAGCCCATTCTGCGTCAAGCTCCCTTACCGGGCGCAAAGCCCGCCTGCGGTCGCTTTCCTAGACTGGGCTTATTTCATCTGTCGGCTTTATCTATAGAACAATTGGTTATTTGTATAATTTTCAAAATTTTATGTTCTGTTTAAAATAAATGCATCAGGCTGAGAAAATCAAGATCTCAGCCTGATGCATTTTATTCTTATCATTAATCGTTCCAACAGATAAAATAAGCACGGTTCAGGAAAATGACCTGACAAAGAACGGACTTATTTCAGCCGAGTATCTGTCTATAGGTTGATTAAACATTTGCGATATTTGTGATTATTCCGGAGGGAGTAATGTCTATCCAGCCGAATGATGGATCCTCATAATCTCTCGGACAGGAGCAGCTGCCGGGATTAAGAAGATATATGCCGTCCTCATAGCTTTCATAACGACAGTGGGTGTGCCCGAAAAGTACAGCCTTGCAGCCGTTATCCCTGGCAATTGAGCGAAGCATTTCAGTGCCATATTTTACGCCGTAAAGATGTCCGTGAGTACAGAGCACTTTTACATCTCCCGCAAATATTATCTCAAGGTACGGTGACATTGAGTGATAATCGCAGTTGCCCGCAACGTGTCTTATATCAAGGTCAGGATATTTTGATCTCATCATATCAAGCTCACGTTCACCGTCTCCGAGATGAACAAAAACATTTCCGCTTCCCGCAGTTTTGCGGAAGATCTGCTCCAAAGCAAAGCTGTCCCCGTGGGAGTCCGACATAGCAACAATTCTCACATTTATTCTCCTTATGCATATTATGATATCAGGCGATCGTTCTGTTTTTCTTTATTCTATCATAAAATTATAAAGAAAAAATATAATGTTTCTGAACAACCAATTTACTTGAAAGGCAGGCTATGACCTATGGATATCAAAGGAACAAATCCCCGGAATGTTGATGCGCTTCTCAGGACTGTGAGCGGTAAGCTTGGAGTGCCGCCCGAAAAGCTCAGACAGGAGCTTATGCAGGGAAAGTTTGACAATGCAATGAAAAATATGAAGCCCGATGAGGCAAAAAAGTTCAATCAGGTTCTGTCAAATCCCCAGCTCCTTGAAAAAATGATGAGTGCGCCCCAGGCACAGGCTCTTTATAAAAAGCTGACGGGCGGAAAGTGATCTGCTTAATGGGAGGTGCCGATTATGGACAATCTGAACGATATGTTGAGCTCTGTTCTCGGCGATCCCGAAAGCCTTCGGCAGATACAGGAGCTTGCGGATATGCTGAAAGACGAGACAGGAAACAGTTCTCAGGATAATAGTTCCCCTGCCGATCCCGAGAGCGGCAACTCCGAAGGCTTTGATCCTGCGATGCTTATGAGCATTATGGGCGCAGTTTCGGCAGCAGGCAGTGACGATAAAAACCGCTCGCTTATCCTTGCGCTGAAGCCGTATCTCAGTTCCGAACGTCAGGCAAGAGCTGACAAGGCTGTGAAATTTATGAAAATGTATGCTGTTTTCAATGAGCTGAAAAAAAGCGGTATGCTGAATAATCTTGACAAGCTGCTGTAATGTCGGGTCTTGGCTCGGAGCCATCTTGAAAGGGTGTGGACAAATTGGCTGAAAATAATCCATATGGATATTCTCCACGAGGATTCGGGCAGCAGCGTCCTCCCTATGGAAATATGAACTACAGGCAGCAGTCAATGCCGCAAAGAAATCAACCTATAAATAACAACAGTCGTCATCAGAATGAACCCCCACCGCAAAATACATCTCCCCCGCCTCCCGATGAAACAGCCCCAAAGGATATGCCGACTGAAAACAAACCATCGGGCAGCAATATCCTGTCAATGCTTGGGCTAAACGGTCTTGATGAGGAAAAGCTCATACTTATAGCCCTTATCGTGATACTTGCAAGAAGCGGTGCAGACTGGGTGATACTTGCCGCTCTTGTTTATATTATGATGTGAACATAACGTGCAGCACTGAACGATATTGCGACAGTGCTGCACGTATTTTATTGTGTAGATGTAAGGGCTACAGAGAATGATTGAATGTGAGTACCTTTCTGCTGTGTTTTTCTGTCCCATATTCCTGTGGCTTGACTCGCAAAACGACCCTATGAAAAAAAGTCTGTAAAAATCGAAAGAACTGTGGTAAAATAGAAATTACACAGAAGGACGAAAATATATGGGAAGAAGAAAACGAGAGCCAATGAGCAAGGGCAAGAGGAACATCATAGCAGGACTGCTGCAGGAGTATGATATCAAGACAGCGAAGGATATTGAGGATGCTCTCAAGGATCTGATGAGCGGAACGATACAGGAAATGCTTGAGGCAGAGATG
>CAKSPU010000081.1 GCA_934486875.1 uncultured Oscillospiraceae bacterium | reverse complement strand
AGTCCACAGCACCTGTTTTATTATACCACATTTTAGGAAAGGAGAGTATGATTTAGGCTTTACTATATCATACAAGGGGATAATATGAAAATAAAATATAAAATGCCCGATGAACTGAAAGAAAAAATTGCGGCAGGTATGGAAAAGAAGCATTCCGATGCAAAAAAACTCCGCACTATGCTGGGTATGGTCTGTGGGGCGGTGATATGCTTTTCTGCGGTCACTGCCGCTGCTCATTCCGACGATATTATTCCCACGGCTGAAAATGTTCCCGAGGAAACGGATATTATCGAACAGAACCGCAATAATGCAGAAACGGTCATTTCGGGCAATGCTGCCGCAGAAGCTCTCAGAGATGAAATATGCAGCGCTATCAAAGGTGATGAATTTTTTGGTTTCCCCGTTTCCGATATGACCGATGACAATGTAAATGACCTTATCATTATTTCGGCTGATAAAAGCTGTGCATATGTTATAGACGGGAAAAAAATGCAGCTTATCCCTATAGATATGAGCTTTCGGAATGTTCTTGACAAGGCGGCTGTATCGGTTCCCTATGAATCAAAGGGATGTGCCTTCGGGGTATGCCTGACAGAGCCTGCGGTATCGGGATACGACAGCGATAACGGGCGATTTTCCCCGGGATATTTCCACATCGAAAACAACCGCCTTGTGTTCAAAGCAGAAGCAGTTTTTAACGCAAATGGCTTTGAAACGAAATATACGGGAACAATTGATTTTAAGTTTGACAGCTCCGAAAATGCTCTCGTATATTCGGATATGAGCATTAGTTTCTCGGGCGGCGAATGGTTTGACAAATGCTCGGATTTTATCACTGCATATAATGGGTACATTTACGGAAACGAGGAGCTTCAGTCGGCGGTGCCCGATATGATAAGCGATGAAAAAATGAAAGCATTTACAGGTAAAGAGCTTATAACCGAAAAAGCCGATGAAAGCTTTGATATTTCCGACACTGATATCACACAAACGGACTTTTTCCTGAATGAGATTACAAATCAAATTGAAGGCAGCGTTTCATACAGGCTGACTTTATCAGCGTCGGGCAGTGGGGACACCACGGTGAACAGGTCTTTGTTTTTCGTGATATCCCGAAATGAAAACGGCTATGGGATAGAAAGGGTATTTGATACGACGGAAAAATCTTTGGCGGAAAAGACTTTGGAATTTGAGGAGTTTTCAAAAGGGAATTGACTGATACATTTAACTTGAGGGCTTGAAAAAATTTCCAAGCCCTCAGTCTGTTTAAAAGGCAGCTTCCGGAACATTTGGTACAGCAGACATAGATCCACCCTACCCCTCATACCTCTCTTTCAGCTTTTCCAGCGCCTTTTTCTCTATCCGTGATACATAGGAGCGGGAGATGTTCAGCTTATCCGCAACCTCACGCTGGGTCAGGGGCTTTAAGCCGTACAGCCCGTAGCGGTGGCGGATAATTTCCTTTTCACGCTCGTCAAGGCACTCATCAATAAAGCCGTAAAGCTGCTTTGAGCGTATCATCACTTCTATCCTGTCAACCATATTGTCGTCCTCGGCGATTATGTCCATAAGGCTCATACTGTTGCCGTCCTTGTCGGTGTCAACAGGCTCGTCAAGATACACGTCACGGGCGCTTTTTTTGGCGCTTCTGAAAAACATCAGCACTTCATTTGCTGTACTTCACTAACGGAAACATTTATGACCCTGCCAAAGCATCACCCATATTACAATGAATACACCGAAAAAGCGGCAGTTTTACAGACAGAAGCAGGCTCAGTTCATATAATGAGTTGCAAGCGGGACGAATATAATGTCAGATATCGTGATTTTGAGGAACAGAAAAATACAGGCGATAAGATACGCTTTGTCAGACTTCATTCGGGTCTGACAATTGACCTATTGGCGGACAAACTCGGTATAGACAGAACAACGCTTATGCGGTATGAGCATAATGAAATATCTGAAGATTTTATCGATACTTCCCTGCTGCTCGAAATTGAGAAAATATGCAGTGTCCCACGATACACCCTGTTTGATGATTATCTGCTTTTCTTTGAGACCTGCAAGCTGAAAGGACTCCGCAGGCAGCATAACATCACACAGAAACAGCTTGCCGATCATCTTGGCGTTGACCGCAATACAATTAGCCGCTGGGAACAAAAAAAGTGCAGACCGTCACGGGAGATGTGGCGGTCTGCGGTAGAGTATTTTTGGTCATTGTCGGAATAAGCGCAGAAAAAGGCTTGCAGGTAGTTAACGGCACACTCTATTTAACATGTTAAATAGTTTGTACAAGTAACCAAATAGCTGCGGATATTATAGACAAAATTATCAATAAATGCTATAATTATTATTTAAAGACTTTTTTACTCACTTTGCATTTTTGCGGCAAAATCCCATAAATGACGTGTTATCGCCATTTATGGGATTTTAAACATTTATGGGATTTTAAAATTGATGAAAAAAACAAGAAACAAACTTACGGCACTCAGCATTTTGAATTGTTGTCCCTCGCTGCCTGAAATAGACGTATTTACGCTGATTTCTTATTTGTTATAGAAAGTTCTGATAATGTCATCACTTTTTTTCGTATCAGCTCTTCTCAGTACTGTTCATAAGAACATTCGGCAAAGAATTTTTTTAAATAAGCGAAAGATATTCCACTGCTTTTTGTGTGTCGTGACCTTTGCGGTATATGCCTTGTCAAATCCTGCTTCTGTAACGCTTATATCGCCGTATGTCCAGCTTACCGCACTAAG
>CAKSPU010000080.1 GCA_934486875.1 uncultured Oscillospiraceae bacterium | reverse complement strand
GCAACATATTTCGATTTCAACGAGGAAAAGATATTGAAAATTGCCGAACAGGCAGCCGCTTTGGGTGTTGATATGCTTGTGCTTGATGACGGCTGGTTCGGTAAGAGAAACGATGACTGTTCGGGTCTTGGGGACTGGTTCGTAAATGAGAAAAAGCTTTGCGGCGGGCTTGGTTCCCTTGCGGAAAAGATAAAAAAAATGGGTATGAAATTCGGTCTTTGGTTTGAGCCTGAAATGGTTTCCGAGGACAGTGAGCTTTACCGCACACACCCCGAATGGGCAATACAGATACCGTCCCGAAAGCCGATAAGGAGCCGTTATCAGCTTGTGCTTGATATGACAAACACGGAAGTCCGTGAGTATCTTTTTAATTCAATAAGTAAAATTCTCAGAAGCGCCGATATTTCCTATGTTAAGTGGGATATGAACCGCAGTATCTGCGACCTTTATACGCCTTGCCTTTCCGCAGATCATCAGGGCGAAATATCTCACAGATATGTTCTCGGACTGTATGAGCTGCTTGAACGGCTGACATCGGAATTTCCCGATGTGCTTTTCGAGGGCTGCAGCGGCGGCGGCGGACGTTTTGATGCAGGTATGCTCTATTACTGTCCGCAGATATGGTGCAGCGATGATACGGACGCTTATGAGCGCACAAAAATACAATACGGCACATCATTCTTCTATCCCGTGTCTGCGATTGGCTCTCACGTTTCCGCAGTGCCGAATCACCAGACGGGCAGGATTACGCCTATAGAAACAAGAGCCGTTACGGCTATGGCAGGCAGCTTCGGATATGAGCTTGATCTGAACACATTATCCGACGGCGAAAAGCAGGAGGTAAGAGGACAGATAACACGCTTTAAAAAGTACGGCAGGCTTATCCATAACGGGCTATATTACCGTCTGAGTGACCCTATGAACGATAAATTTGCGGTTTGGGAATTTGTTTCCGAGGATAAAAAGGAAGTGCTTGTGAACGGCGTTATTTTCCGCACGGAGCCTAACCGGACACAATATCTTATAAAGCTGAGAGGACTTCTGCCCGATGCGGATTATCGTCTTGACGGCAGCGGCGGGGTATACAAGGGAAGCGCATTGATGAACGGCGGTATTCTGCTGCCAGAATCATGGGGGGATAATTATCCCGTTGAAATGCACTTTACAAAGGGTGAGTGATATGAAAAATATTGATGTTACAGCACTTGGCGAACTGCTTATTGATTTCACGGAAAACGGCATTTCCGAAAACGGCAATCCCTTACTTGAAGCAAATCCGGGCGGTGCTCCGTGCAATGTTTTGGCAATGCTTCAAAGGCTGGGGAAAAAGACGGCGTTTATCGGAAAGGTGGGAAATGATAATTTCGGACATATGCTGTCCGACACAATAATTCACTGCGGTATATCGGCAGATGGGCTTGTTTTTGACGATACTGTCAGAACTACTCTTGCTTTTGTGCATAAAAGAGCAGATGGTGACAGAGATTTCAGCTTTTACCGGGAGCCTGGTGCGGATATGATGCTAAGCCCCTCCGATGTAAATGCCGATATTATAAAAAGCTCGAAGATATTTCATTTCGGAACATTGTCAATGACTCACGAAAACAACAAGGCGGCGACAGTCTATGCAGTTGAAACGGCAAAGAAAAACG
This sequence comes from uncultured Oscillospiraceae bacterium, assembly GCA_934486875.1. Lineage (GTDB taxonomy): Bacteria > Bacillota > Clostridia > Oscillospirales > Ruminococcaceae > Huintestinicola. The sequence continues at coordinate 1,717 of CAKSPU010000080.1, read as the reverse complement.
GCATTACCGTTTCCTTTGACCCAAATCTTCGTGAGCCGCTCTGGAAATCCCTTGACGATGCAAAGTCGGCTATGGGATATGGCTTTTCCGTCTGCGATATACTGAAAATATCCGACAATGAAATAGAGTTTTTCACAGGTGAAAAGGATATTGACAAGGGCGTTGAAACAATACGCAGAGAGTATAACATAAAAATTGTTCTTGCGACTATGGGCAGAAACGGCAGCAAAGCATACTGCGGTGATACGGCAGTATCAATGCCTGCATATGTAAATTCCCATGTTGTTGATACTACGGGAGCAGGAGATACATTTATGGGCTGTGCGCTTGCATATGTCTGCGACAACGATATCTGCCTGAACAATGAACAGCTTTCGGAAATGCTTGACACCGCCAATGCTGCGGCTTCGATAGTCACAGGCAGACGGGGAGCGCTGAAGGTTATGCCCGAAAGCTCCGAGATCGATGCACTGAAAAAACATTCTGCCGAAAATCAATAGCGGCTGTTTTTCTAAAGCCTGTTTCTGTATTCGCAGGGAGAACAGCCTGATACTAATACTAATCTTTAACCAACCTATAGACAAATTCGACAGCTATAACGCAGCCACTCGTCGTCAAGCTCCTTTGCCGGGCGGCAAGCCCGCCTGCAGTCGCTTTCCTAGATTGGCAGCGTTCTATCTGCCGCCTTTGTCTACAGAACGATTAAAGATTAGTATAATAACGCATTTGTAATAGCTGAGCGGCTTTATTCCCGAGCTGTGTATCCGTTTTTTCTTTGAAGTGGGATCGTTCATAGGCTTCTCCTTTAAAAAAGTAGGATCGTATCGGTATTAGGTAGAATATCAATAGATTCAAGCGATTTTTTATAGTATTATACATATAGAAGGAAAAATTTCAACGGTATTATGAAAGGAAGTGCTCAAATGATAAAAAAATATATTTACGGTGAACCTTTCCCCACAGAAGCAGTTGTAAAAGACATTTCGGCTTCGGAAGATGCTCTCCCATATTTTGAACCTGACGGAGAGGGCGGATTTGTCTATCGTTTTTCCGAAGATGATGTTGTTTACGGTCTTGGCGAGCAGATAAGAGGCATCAACAAAAGAGGCTGGCAGTATGTAAGCTGGAACTACGACAATCCCAATCACCACGAGGACACCCGCTCACTTTACGGCTCGCATAATTTCATCATCATAAGCGGAAAGCAGACCTTCGGCGTATTCTTTGATTATGCCGGAAGAATGGAATTTGACATCGGCTATACAAAAAGAAGCGAAATGAGGATAAAAGCCGATAAAAACGACCTGATCGTTTATATCATCACGGGTGAAAACGAAAAGAACATCGTTAAGCAGTTCAGACAGCTTATCGGCAGGAGCTATATTCCGCCTTTCTGGGCATTTGGCTACGGTCAGAGCCGCTGGGGATATAAAACCGAACAGGATATCCGTACCGTTGCGGAGAATTACAAATCGGCAGGTATCCCCCTTGACAGCATTTATCTTGACATCGACTATATGGAACGCTACAAGGATTTTACCGTTGACAAGGAGCGTTTCCCTGACCTTGAAAAGCTTGTAAATGATATGAAAGAGCAGGGGATACATCTTGTTCCAATCATTGACGCAGGCGTTAAGATTGAGGACGGCTATGATGTTTACGAAGAGGGCGTTCGCAATAACTACTTCTGCAAAAATGCACAGGGCGGAGATTTTGT
>CAKSPU010000079.1 GCA_934486875.1 uncultured Oscillospiraceae bacterium | reverse complement strand
ACGGTCAATCAGCCGTCTCCACGCTGTGCTTCTTTTCAGAACACGGCCGTTTTGCTTGCGAAGAACTGCGTGTCTCTCATCTTGCAATATGTCGTAGGAACACGCGGTTTTGTATTTCGGGGATATGACGCTGCCTGCGCAGGCGAGGATTTTCTGCCCACGCTGAGGGAGATACGGCAGCGCTTTGCCGACATCATCGCTCAGCTGCAGTTGCAGGTCGATCTGACCGCTGACTTCAAAACCATCGCCTCTCATCTGTGTAGCGTACCGCAGCGCGACTACATGGCAAGCCGCGGCGGATGCCTCAATTCCAAGCTGCTGGCCGCATATCTCGGCGTTCCGTTCATCGACGCGACGCAGATGATCCTGTTCCACACAGATGGCAGCTTCGATGTCGAGGCCAGCAACACAACCATTGCCCGCAAACTCGCCAACGTGGAGCGCGCCGTCATTCCTGGCTTCTACGGCACGCTGCCCGATGGCATGATCCACACTTTCTCCCGCGGTGGTTCCGATGTGACGGGTTCCATCATTGCACGTGCAGTCGGTGCAGATCTGTATGAGAACTGGACAGACGTTTCCGGCGTGCTGGCCGCAGACCCGCGTATTGTGGAAAACCCGCGCATCATTGACTATATCACCTACCGTGAGTTACGTGAACTTTCCTACATGGGCGCATCCGTTCTGCACGAGGATGCGGTATTCCCTGTCCGGCAAGCGAATATCCCTATCAACGTCCGCAATACCAATCGCCCATCTGATTCCGGCACCTTCATTGTTTCAACGCTCCCACCAAATGTGCACAAGCGCAAGGTCACGGGTATTGCCGACCACAAGGGCTTTAGCAGTGTCTATGTGGAGAAATCCATGATGAACGGCGAAATCGGCTTCGTGGCAAAACTCCTTAATATCTTCGTCAGTTACGGCATTTCCTTTGATCACTGCCCATCCGGCATCGATACGGTCTCCATCATCGTCTCAACCTCGGCGCTTGTGCATGTGCGGAACGAGATCCTACACGAAATTGAAACGCAACTGCACCCCGACAAGGTGAGCAATGAGGACGATCTCGCCCTCATTGCCATTGTCGGTCAGGGTATGATCTCTACCAAAGGAACCGCAGCGCACATCTTCCATATCATCGCCGATGCCAACATCAATATCCGCATGATCGATCAGAGTTCCAACGAGCTGAACATCATCATCGCCGTCAGCGAGACCGAATATGAGCTTGCTGTCCAGAGTTTGTACCACGCCGTTGAGCGCGCGATGTGATCCACTCACAGCCTTCTGCATGATGGGTCTTTCGACTAACATTAGTGTCCGTGATGGACACACTCTCGGTCGTAGCCCCACTCCCAAGTCACAAACTGGACGCCGCACTCCGTTGGGTGTCCTGCCAAGACCGCATCACCGAAGTCTGCAAGGACGCGATAGCCGCCGACCAGACCGCTTGCTTTGAGCTGCGGTGCGTATTCCAGAATCGCCATGTATTCCGAAGTCATTTTAGCAGTGTCAATCACGGTTTGCAGCGCATCCTGCGCCCGAATACTGCCCACGTTCTCTTGCCGGTACAACACGCTGCTTCTGCCGGAAGTACGGCAGAGGTCGCTGTCATTCCATTTGACGGGGAGTTGCTGATTCTCCACAGGCATGGTTTCAAAACCCATGCGGCGAAGACGGGCAGCAATTTCTCCAAGATAGCGGAGCTGCGCGGCTCCATTCTGATTCTCTATTTTGTGATCCTCCTGCAAACAAAAAATAAGCCGGAGTACCCGCAAAAAGGGCGTTTCTCAGGATTTCAACTTTGAATCTGTGAAAGGGGGAGTTCGAATCCCTTCAAACCGTGTGGAACTCCGAAAATATCCATTGGAAAAGCAGTGAAATTTTAGAAATACAAAAAGTCACCCCCATTGGTACTCTAAGCGTTCAGCTTAAAATATCCAGATTGGTGTGGCTTGATGCCTTGTGTTGACGGAAAAGATACCATCTAAAATGCGAGATAAAATTAGTTTTCACTTATTATTTCAGAAGCTTCTCTGTGGGAATATGCGTCAGTTTAGTATTGCAAAGCAAGCAATATTTGCTTCATTGAATCCAATTCCATTATCAATAATTTCAAAGGACTGAATCTGGGGCAATTCACCAGTACCATCGAGTACTAACTGTTCATCACGAAGAATTCTGATGATTATTTGACCTCCAAAAGATGGATCGGTGGATTTTCGCTCGCCAATGGCATGAATTGCATTCACAATAGCTTCAAAAAGTGGAACAAGCGGCTGATTCTTAGGAAGATTAAAGTTTTTTACGCGACCTTGTATATTGATTGAAAACGACCTCATATGGCGATAACCTCCGTACTGACAAAATAACTGTGATTGAGTATCTGAACGAACGCTATAGGAAAGTCTATCTGTTATTTACAGATTCTATTATACCGTTTAGATTACCATCTGTCTATCGTAATCATACGCTTCCAAGTAGCCAATTGAGGTGTATCTGGCAAGTTGCTAACATAGCATGCTTTTCTCTTTTAACGCTGTGTTCTTATGGTAATGTCCGAAGAACCTGTATTAACATCAACGCCTTATAAATTTCCGTTTCCTCGTTTTCCATGCTATCCTTGACTACAAAGGAGGATATTACCATGAAATACTCAAATGAAGAAAAGCTATCCATTATCGCACGCTATCAGCAAGGCGCAAGCATCGCCACACTCTCCGATGAACTCGACATCCCACGCAGCACCCTATACCGTTGGCTCAAATCGTTTCCGATGGACAGCGCTGGCAAGCCATTGAAATTTTCCTATCAAGAATACGCATTACTCCAACGAAAAGTAGAAAAGCTGCAAAATGTCATCACGATTCTGAAATCCGTTGATTGTCTGGTATCCGCACCATTAAAGGAACGGCTGCACGCTCTAGAACCGTTTTACGGGAAATATGAAGTTCACACAATATGCGAGGCGCTGGATGTTGACCGCGGTACATTTTATAACCATATGTTACGCAGCAAGCGCGGCAACGCCTGGTTTGATAAGCGTCGCCAAGAATACTGCCAGCTCATCCGTGATGTGTTTGACGAATATAGGCAGGTGTTGGGCGCAGAGAAAATTCGGACAATTCTCGTTCAGCGCGGGCATCAGGTCAGTGCGGAATATGTTTCACGACTTATGCATGAAATGGGCTTAAGCAGTGTTCGGACAACGGCGAAGCAGGAATATCTGAAACTGCGTGAGCCGGAACGAAAGAAGAACATTCTGCGTCAGCAATTCAGCGCTCAGCAACCAAATCAACGATGGGTCAGCGATGTCACCTGTTTTAAACTCGGGGATCACTACTTTTATATTTGTGTTATCATCGACCTTTTCTCGCGCAAAGTGATCGCACATAAAATTTCAAAAAAGAACAGTACGCAGCTTATCACCTCTACATTCAAAATAGCGCATGAAGAGCGCCATCCACCATCTGGTCTTATTTTTCATAGCGACAGAGGCGCGCAATATACCTCGCATCGTTTCCAACAACTCTTGCATGAACACAATACGAAACAATCTTTCTCGCAACCCGGCAAGCCGCATGATAACGCGGTCGCAGAATCGTTCTTCGCATCACTGAAAAAAGAAGAACTCTACCGAAAGGACCATCCTTCCGATAGAGCATTTCAAGCCAGTGTAGCTTCCTATATTGAGTTTTACAATACCAAACGACCTCATCGCAC
>CAKSPU010000078.1 GCA_934486875.1 uncultured Oscillospiraceae bacterium | reverse complement strand
CCCGCCTGCGGTCGCTTTCCTAGATTGGCAACGTTCTATCTGCCGCCTTTGTCTATAGAACGATCAAAGATTAGTATAACTATTTTTGCCGCCGCTGCTAATATTATGCAAAGTACCACAGTTCATAATTATTTTATATTTACGAAATTATTTTCCGTCATATATTTCCATTATCCAATGATATAATTATATCAGTATGAATTGAAATGAGGTTGAACAAATATGGCTGATATCGCAGCTATCGGAGAGCTGCTTGTTGATTTCACCTGCACCGAAAAGGACGGGGAAACGATTTACAAGCAGAATGCAGGAGGTGCTCCCGCCAACGTGGTATGTATGGCATCAAAGCTTGGTGCATCCACGGGATTTATCGGAAAAATAGGCAGGGATATGTTCGGTTTTTACCTGAAAAAGATCCTTTTTGAAAATAAAGTTGATACAAAGGGGCTTATCCTTGACCCCAATTATTCCACCACCCTCGCATTTGTAAGAAATGATGCCGACGGAGACAGAGATTTTGTTTTCTACCGCAGTCCTCAGACCGCCGCCGACCTTAATCTCAGGTACGGAGAGGTGAACCGTGAGCTTATCGACGAATGCAAAATTTTCCATTTTGGCTCGCTTTCCCTAACCTCCGAGCCTTCAAGAACAGCTACGGTAAATGCTGTGGAGTATGCCAAAATGCAGGGAAAACTTATTTCCTATGACCCGAACTGGAGACCTCTCCTCTGGGAATCAAAAGAAGCGGGCATAAAGGCGATGCGAAGCGCTGTTCAGTATACCGACATAATAAAGGTATCGGAACAGGAGCTCCAGCTCCTCACAGACTGCGGCGCTCTTATCCCGGGAGTGGCAAAGCTCCTTGGCAGCGGCGTGAAGATAATCTGCGTCACACAGGGCGCAAAGGGCTGCATTATCGCAACACCCAAGGGCATCGAACGTTATCCCGCTTACAAGGTCAGATCCGTTGATACTCTCGGTTCGGGTGACAGCTTTCTCGGAGCATTCCTCTACAAGCTCCTTGAACTCGGCAAAGCCCCCGAGGAGCTTGACAGTGACGATATTCTTGAAATGGCGATGTTCTCCAACGCCTGCGGTGCGCTCTGCTCAACAAAGCAGGGAGCCATACCCGCAATGCCGCAAAAGGACGAAATAATAAAGCTTATGGAGAACGTTAAGCCTGAAAAAAAATGAGAACCTGTCTTCATAAGAACTGTGTGCGGATTTTCGAGCATAGTTTTGTTGCAGACAAGGCAAAAATCCGCAGGCGGGCTGTCGCCCGGCAAGGAGTTTTTAAGCAGTCTGCGGCAAAATTTTCCGAAAAGACGTACGCATATGCTTGTGAAGACAGGTTCTTATAATGGCAGGAGATAATTATGACTCAGAAAGAACGTATGGAGCAAGGCATCATCTATGACCCGAATGCCCCAGAGCTTACCTCGGAGCAGGCGGTATATATGGAAAAGCTGTGGGAGTTCAATCAGCTCCGCCCCTCCGAATATGAAAAGAAGATCAAGTATATGAAAGAGACCTTTGCGGAGTGCGGCGACAGGTGTTATATCGAGCTGCCTTTCCGTGCAAACTGGGGCGGAAAGAACCTCCACTTCGGCAATTCGGTCTATGCAAATTTCAACCTCACAGTGGTCGATGACGGAGATATTTATGTGGGCGACAGAGTTATGTTCGGTCCCAACGTCACTATCGCCACTGCCAACCACCCGATAGAACCCACACTCCGCAGCAGTGCAATGCAGTATAACAAGCCTGTCCGCATTGGTGAAAATGTATGGATAGGAGCTGGCAGCGTAATTGTCCCGGGTGTCACTATCGGCAAAAACTCGGTCATCGGTGCAGGAAGCGTTGTGGTAAAGGACATTCCCGAAAATGTTGTTGCAGTGGGAAATCCCTGCCGTGTGCTCCGTGAGATAGGAGAGCACGACCGTGAATTTTTTTACAGGAATGAAAAAATCGACTGGGAGAATCTGAAATAAGATAAATGGGTACAGCAGGTGTTGACCTGTTGTACCCATTTTTATACTAATAACCAATTGTTCTATAGATAAAGCCGACAGATGAAATAAGCCCAGTCAAGGAAAGCGACTGCAGGCGGGCTTACCGCCCGGCAAAGGAGCTTGACGCAGAATGGGCTTATTTCAGCCAAGGATTTGTCTATAGGTTAATTGGTTATTAGTATTACGTAATTGCATCAGCTAATGGCTGACAAAACATAAGAAATATGTTTACTTTGAGACAGAGACAAAAATGTAGGAGTAGTGTGGGGATAATGTATGAATAACATACAATTACCACCTTTTCACTACTCCTACCAACTTTTATTTATGATTTGCTATAGCCGTTTTGCTGTTTTGTCAAGCCTTCATAGCTTCTTCAACCGCAACAGCGCAAGCAACCGTAGCACCAACCATAGGGTTGTTGCCCATACCGATAAGACCCATCATCTCAACGTGAGCGGGAACGGAAGAAGAACCTGCGAACTGAGCGTCAGAGTGCATACGGCCCATTGTATCGGTCATACCATAGGAAGCAGGACCTGCAGCCATATTATCGGGGTGAAGTGTACGGCCTGTTCCTCCGCCGGAAGCAACAGAGAAGTACTTCTTGCCCTGCTCGATGCACTCCTTCTTGTAAGTACCTGCAACAGGGTGCTGGAAACGAGTGGGGTTGGTGGAGTTACCTGTGATGGAAACGTCAACGCCTTCCTTCCACATAATAGCAACGCCCTCTGTTACATCATTAGCGCCGTAGCAGTTCACCTTAGCTCTGAGACCGTCGGAGTAAGCCTTGCGGAATACTTCCTTTACCTCGCCTGTGTAGTAATCCATCTCAGTCTCAACGTATGTAAAGCCGTTGATACGTGCAATGATCTGAGCAGCATCCTTGCCGAGACCGTTAAGGATAACACGGAGGGGTTCCTTACGAACCTTGTTAGCCTTCTCAGCAATACCGATAGCGCCCTCAGCGGCAGCGAAGGACTCGTGACCTGCCAGGAATGCGAAGCACTTGGTCTCTTCCTCGAGAAGCATCTTGCCGAGGTTTCCGTGACCGAGACCAACCTTTCTCTGGTCAGCAACAGAACCGGGGATACAGAAAGCCTGAAGTCCCTCACCGATAGCCGCAGCAGCCTCGGAAGCCTTTGTGCAGCCCTTCTTTATTGCGATTGCACAGCCTACAGTGTAAGCCCACTTTGCGTTCTCAAAGCAGATAGGCTGAATGCCCTCTGTGATCTTGTAGGGGTCAAAGCCCTTAGACTTGCAGATATCTGCACATTCTTCAATAGAGTTGATTCCGTACTTCTTAAGAACCTCGAGAATCTGCTTTTCTCTTCTTTCATATGATTCAAATAAAGCCATTATTATAACCTCCTCAATTATATTTCAGTGATTACTGCTTTCTGGGGTCGATGATCTCAACAGCGTCAGCTACACGGCCATACTGACCCTTAGCCTTTTCAAATGCTGTGTTTGCATCGTCGCCTGCCTTGATGAAGTCCATCATCTTACCGAAGTTAACGAACTGGTAGCCGATGATCTCCTTATCAGCGTTGAGAGCAATACCTGTAACATAACCGTCGGTCATTTCAAGGTAACGGGGACCCTTTGCGAGAGTACCGTACATTGTGCCGACCTGTGAACGGAGGCCCTTGCCGAGGTCTTCAAGTCCTGCACCTACAACGAGACCGTCCTCAGAGAATGCGGACTGTGAACGTCCGTAAACGATCTGGAGGAACAGCTCTCTCATAGCGGTGTTGATAGCATCGCAAACGAGGTCAGTGTTGAGAGCCTCAAGGATAGTTCTGCCGGGAAGGATCTCAGCAGCCATAGCTGCGGAATGAGTCATACCGGAACATCCGATAGTCTCAACGAGAGCCTCCTGGATAAC
>CAKSPU010000077.1 GCA_934486875.1 uncultured Oscillospiraceae bacterium | reverse complement strand
AGGATCTCAGCAGCCATAGCTGCGGAATGAGTCATACCGGAACATCCGATAGTCTCAACGAGAGCCTCCTGGATAACGCCTTCCTTAACGTTAAGGGTAAGCTTGCAGGTACCCTGCTGGGGAGCACACCAGCCGATACCGTGTGTGAAGCCGGAAATGTCCTTGATTTCCTTAGCCTTTACCCACTTTGCTTCTTCGGGGATTGGAGCAGCACCGTGCGCAACGCCCTGCGCAACGGGACACATTGTTTCAACCTCATGAGAATAAATCATATTAGTTACAAACTCCTTTCAAATTTTCGCCGATGCAGAAAAAGCCTGAACATCGCATATAATGATTATACATTATCTCTCACCAAAAATCAAGAGAATTTTTTATAATTTCATCAAGTAATGCATAATTGAGCATAATTTGACAATAATGATGTGAGCATTCGGAGCGGAGCGGTAATGTCATATACAAAAAATTCACAGTATTGTCATTGACAAATACCCCTTGGGGGTATATAATATTAGCATACGATAACCGATTTGAAAGGACTGATAATTATGGAGCACTGCTGCCGATGTCATCAGTCAAAGGACCGTTCCGATGACGAAAAGAAGCGGCTTATGAATCGACTGAGCCGTATTGAAGGGCAAATCCGTGGCATCAAAGGTATGGTGGAAAAAGATGCCTACTGTCCCGATATTATGGTGCAGGCAGCCGCCGTCAAGGCTGCCGTTGACTCCTTTAACAAGGAGCTGTTGGGCACACATATCCGCACCTGCGTGGCAAATGATATCAGAGAGGGCAAAGATGAAGTCATCGACGAGCTTCTTGACACCCTCCAAAGGCTTATGAAATGAAAGGAAATCTATCTTGAAACAGTATAATGTTACGGGAATGAGCTGCGCCGCCTGCAGCGCAAGAGTTGAAAAGGCAGTTTCCGCCGTATCTGGAGTCACCTCCTGCTCGGTTAGCCTGCTCACGAACTCTATGGGCGTTGAGGGAACAGCAGCCCCCGAAGAGGTGATCGCCGCCGTTGAAGCGGCAGGCTACGGCGCATCTGTCAAGGGTGCGGACAAATCGAAAGCATCTGCCGATGAAGCTGCGGCAGAGCTTGAAAACAAGGACTATCCCCTTTTGAAGCAGAGATTTTTCTGGTCGGTGGGCTTCCTCCTTGTGCTGATGTACATTTCAATGGGACATATGATGTGGGGCTGGCCGCTCCCCTCTTTCTTTGACGGAAATCACGTGGCGATGGGACTTGCCCAGCTTCTGCTCACGGTCATCATAATGGTGATAAACCAAAAATTCTTTATAAGTGGTTTCAAAGCGCTGAAGAACAAAGCTCCGAATATGGATTCGCTTGTTGCAATGGGCTCATCTGCCGCATTTATTTATAGTATATACGCACTTTTTGCAATGACAGATGCACAGGTCAAGGGTGACGGCGACAGGGTAATGAGCCTGATGCACGAGTTTTATTTTGAATCCGCCGCTATGATACTGACACTCATCACCGTGGGAAAAATGCTGGAAGCACGCTCCAAGGGCAAGACCACAGATGCACTGAAAAGCCTTATAAAGCTTGCCCCCAAGACCGCCTCGGTAATTCGTGACGGCGTTGAGGTCGGGATATCCGCCGAGGACGTGAACAAGGGCGATATTTTCGTTGTGCGCCCCGGAGAGAGCTTCCCTGCGGACGGTATCGTAATTGAGGGCGAAAGTGCGGTAAATGAATCCGCTCTCACGGGAGAGAGCATTCCCGTGGACAAGGCTGTTGGCGACAAGGTATCCGCAGCGACCATAAATCAGTCGGGCTTCTTAAAGTGCGAGGCTGTCAGCGTGGGCGAGGACACTGCTTTGTCCCACATAATACAGATGGTCAGCGATGCTGCCGCAACCAAGGCTCCTATCGCCAAAATTGCGGACAAGGTATCGGGCATTTTCGTTCCCACAGTTATCGCAATCGCCGTGGTGACTGCCGTTATATGGCTCCTTGCGGGTCAGACTGTGGGATTTGCCCTTGCAAGAGGAATTTCCGTCCTCGTTATAAGCTGCCCCTGTGCGCTGGGTCTTGCAACTCCCGTTGCGGTAATGGTTGGAAACGGTGTCGGTGCAAAAAACGGCATTCTTTTCAAGACCGCATCATCACTTGAAGCGGCAGGCGGCGTTGAGATCGTTGCCCTTGACAAGACAGGCACTATCACCGAGGGAAAGCCCAAAGTAACGGATATTATCCCCGCAGGCGGCACAGCTGCCGATGAGCTCCTCAGAGCTGCATATTCCGCTGAGATAAAGAGTGAGCACCCTCTTGCGGGAGCTATCGTTGCCGCAGCAGCGGAAAAGAATATCACTCCCTATGAGGTCACGGATTTCAAAACATACACAGGAAGCGGTCTTTCCGCAAGATATAATGACAGGGAAATTTTTGGCGGAAATCTGAAATTCATCAGCTCTCACGCAGATATTTCCGATGAAATGAGCGACAGGGCAAAAGCACTTTCCGAGCAGGGCAAAACTCCCCTTTTCTTCTCCGAAAACGGACAGCTCACAGGTATTATCGCCGTTGCGGACGTTATCAAGGAGGACAGCTCCAAGGCTATTGCAGAGCTTAAGAAAATGGGCATACGCACAGTTATGCTCACAGGCGACAACGAGCGTACAGCAAAAGCTGTAGGCGCACTTGCGGGAGTTGACGAGGTAATTGCCGAGGTTCTTCCCGACGGCAAGGAAAGCGTTATCAGAAAGCTGTCCGCCGAGGGCAGGACTGCTATGGTGGGCGACGGAATAAACGACGCTCCCGCCCTTACCCGTGCAGATGTGGGAATCGCTATCGGTGCGGGCACCGATGTTGCCATAGATGCCGCCGATGTGGTGCTTATGAAGAGCAGGCTTGCGGACGTTCCTGCGGCGATAAGGCTCAGCCGTGCGTCTCTCAGGAATATCAAGCAGAATCTTTTCTGGGCATTTATCTACAATACCATTGGAATACCCGTTGCGGCAGGCGTTCTTATCCCCGCTTTCGGCATCAGCCTTAACCCGATGATCGCAGCGGCGGCAATGAGCCTTTCAAGCTTCTGCGTTGTAACAAACGCACTGAGACTGAATTTTATCGACATTCACAATGCCGATAAGGATAAAAAAATCAAACACAAACACAAAAAGGAGAAAAATGCTATGACAAAAACTATGAAGATCGAAGGTATGATGTGCGGTCACTGCGAGGCGACTGTCAGGAAGGCTCTCGAAGCAGTAAGCGGCGTTGCTTCCGCCGATGTGAGCCACGAAAAGGGCACGGCTGTTGTGACACTTTCATCACCTGTTGATGACGCTGTTCTCAAAAAAGCTGTTGAGGACAAGGATTACACCGTAAAGGGAATCGAATAATCTTTATCGGAAAACGCTGTCTGATTTTTTTCGGACAGCGTTTTTTTATACTGCCGTTGTTTTGGCATCTTTGAAATAAATATGGTATTAAACCCCAAAGCCGAATTATTGCACAGGCTGCAATAATTCGGCTTTTTCTTTTTTACAGTTCAAAAATATCGTCATATCTTACACCGAGTATTTCCCTGATAAGAATTATCTCATCAGGGTACAGGTGTCTCTGACCGACCTCTTCCACAAGTAACGGACATATGCCTGCAAGCCGCCCATCAGTCCCGGGAAAATGCCCCGGACACCCTTCGGGAAATCCCAATGCTCCCCATAATCCCCGTTGGGAAGAGTGCTGACCGCACTGAAGCATACTGACCTAAAGCCGCTGAATTTGCCGTAAAAAAGCAAGTCCGGCGGCTTATTTTTATATTGACATTCTCAGAAATTGGAATTATAATTATATCAAAGCCAACTTTTGAAAGGAATTTTCAACTATGAACGTACTTATAATAAATGGTCCGAACCTTAATCTCCTCGGTGAAAGAGAGCCCGGAACATACGGCAGCAACAGCTACAAGAGCATATGCGCCGAGATATCCGCAAAGGCTGCGGAGCTGGGCTTTGAGGGCTGCGAATGCTTTCAGTCCAACCACGAGGGCGAGATAATTGACCGCATTCACGCCGCACGCCTTGATTTTTCGGGAATAGTCCTGAACGCAGGCGCATACACTCACTACAGCTACGCTATCAGGGACGCAATTGCCGCTGTTAAGATACCCGTTATCGAGGTGCATATGTCCAATATCCACAAGCGTGAGGAGTTCCGCCATCACTCAGTTATATCCCCCGTCTGCGCAGGTCAGATCGCAGGCTTCGGCAAGGAAAGCTATATCTTAGGACTTTACGCCCTTAAATCAATACTGGAGCAGAGCATATGAACAGAATAGAAATTCTCCGTGAGAAGCTTCCCGAAAAAGCCTGCGCTCTTATCACCTCCGACGTGAACAGGCGCTATTTCACGGGAATGAAATCCTCCGCAGGAACTCTTGTTGTTTTCAAAAACAACGCATACCTTATTATAGATTCAAGATATTTTGAGAAAGCTTCCGACACCGTGACCGACTGCGATGTTATTCTGCAAA
>CAKSPU010000076.1 GCA_934486875.1 uncultured Oscillospiraceae bacterium | reverse complement strand
ACACCCATTGCGTCATACATCGTTATAAGTGCCACAATGCACATAATTGCAAACTGAGTCGAAGCTATGCCGTCAACACGGTAAACGCCAACAGCCGCCGAGCAGACCATTGCCGAATGTGCGCTTGGCCAGCCTCCTGCGCCGAAAAGCCTTTCCACGCTGAATTTTTTGTACTTTATCAGGTTGATGATCGTTTTCAGGAACTGAGCAACACACCAGCCGATAATGGAAGTTACAAGGATATAATTGTAATATTCCGACATTTTGATAACATTCCCTTTCGATCAATATTCCCGTTTAAGAAGATATGCTGTGAGCTGTGATAAGAAATCGCTGTCGGGGAAGCTTTCGGCAATAGCCACAGCCTTTGCTGTAAGCTCCTCAGCCTTTTGCTCTGCGGCATCAAGACCGAACACAGCAGGATATGTAGCCTTATTAAGTTCTGCATCACTGTGAACGGGCTTTCCGAGAAGCTTTTCATCTGCCGTGATGTCGAGGATATCATCGACTATCTGGAAAGCAAGTCCCAGCGCCTCCGCATATTCCTCAGCCGCAGGTATCATATCATACCTTTCAGCACAGATGCAGCCCATTACGCAGGCACATTTTATAAGCGCACCTGTTTTCATCGAATACATTTTCAGAAGAAGCTCTGCATCAAAGGGCTTGCCAACATTCTGAACATCAACTGTCTGACCGCCGATCATTCCCATTACGCCAACAGCTTCGGACAGCACCTTTATCACCTTTATTCTCTGCTCAAAAGACAGCTTTTCATCAGATGAAATTACCTCAAAAGCATAATTTTCAAGGGCATCTCCCGCAAGCAGAGCAATATCCTCTCCGAACTGCTTGTGACAGGAAGGCTTTCCTCTGCGGAAATCATCATTGTCCATACAGGGCAGATCGTCGTGAATAAGAGAAAATGTGTGTATCATTTCAAGGGCGCAGGCTGAGTCAAGCGCCTTTCCCTCACTTCCGCCGAAAATGCGTGCAAATTCCGTAGCAAGAACAGGTCTTATGCGCTTTCCGCCTGCCGCAAGTGAATATTTCATCGCACGGGCACAGATAAGCTGATGGGAAGCATTTTTTTCGGTGTAAACACCCATAAGCTCTTCAAGTCTGCCGTTTATAAGCTGCGCACGGCGATCAAGGGTCTCTTTCATATCATAATTCCTCCGCACTTGTGACTTTCATAACCGCTTTTTCAGCTTCATCAAGGAGCTTTTTGCACTTTGCAAGCTCGTCTGCCCCGTTTTTGTAAAGCTCAACTGCTTCTTCAAGGGGGATATCTCCCTCTGAAAGCCTGCCAATTATTTCATCAACGTGTTTAACGGATTTTTCAAAGCTCATTATGACTTCTCCTTTTTATTTTACAATAACGGCATTTGCTTCATTGTCCGCAAATTTTACCGTTATCCTGTCT
Source organism: uncultured Oscillospiraceae bacterium (assembly GCA_934486875.1). Lineage (GTDB taxonomy): Bacteria > Bacillota > Clostridia > Oscillospirales > Ruminococcaceae > Huintestinicola. Next base: position 3,086 of record CAKSPU010000076.1, on the reverse strand, counting down.
CCTTCCGAAAGCTCATCTGCCGATCTGATGAGCTCATTTTCCTTATAAACAAGACTGTAGCCCCGTGACATAATTTTCAGAGGACTAAGCGAATCAAGGGCAGCCGCCCTTGAACCAATGACGGCTTTTTTTCTTTCAATGCAGCTTTTTATCGCTTCCGAAAGTCTTATCTCATTAGCCGCAAGCTTTTCTCTCATTGCGGACAATGCAGCCGAGGGGGTATAATTTTTCAGCTCCGACTCAATTGCCATAAGCTCGTGTCTTTTGCGTGCTATGACTGTGGCAAATGCATTGTCAAGAGCATTTTTATATGAGTCCACAGCTGCCGAAAGTGACGCTGTATCGGGAACTGCAAGCTCTGCCGCAGCCGACGGTGTGGGAGCACGGAGATCGGATACAAAATCAATAAGAGTGGTATCCGTTTCGTGACCTACAGCGGATATAACCGGTGTGTTCATAGCAAAGACAGTTCGGGCTATCTTTTCGCTGTTATATGCCAGAAGATCTTCGGGAGAGCCTCCCCCACGTCCGCAGATAATTACATCACAGCCGCTTGAATCAGCAAATTCAAGCGCTTCGCAAATCGAATCTACGGCATATTCACCCTGAACCACGCAGGGAAAAATGACAGCTTCGCAGAAAGGATATCGCCTGCCGAGAATGTTCAGTATATCTCTCAAAGCAGCTCCGCCCTTAGCCGTAACGATACCCACACGCTTCGGAAATTTGGGCAGAGGTTTTTTGTATATAGGTTCAAAAAGCCCCTCCGCCGCCAGCTTTTCCTTCAGCTGCTCAAAAGCAAGGTACTGAGCGCCTATGCCGTCGGGCTGGATATCCGTAACATAAAGCTGATAAACGCCGTCACGCTCAAAAACCTGCAAACTGCCCATAACGATCACGTTCATACCGCTTTGGGGCATAAATTTAAGAGAAGCCGCATAGCTGCTGAACATCACAGCTTTTATTGATGATGTGCTGTCTTTAAGAGTGAAATAAAAATGCCCTGTCCGCATATGGTGGGTAAAGCCCGATATCTCACCCTTTACAAGAAGCCCTCTGAGCTTTGTGTCCTCTTTGATTTTAAATGACATATAGCGGTTAAGCTGGGAAACTGTCAGAATGCTGCTCATTTAAACTGCCTTTCATAAGTATAATATGCATACAGTGCGATACCTGCGGCGTTATCGCAGGAAAATTCGGGAGCGGAAAAATACACATCGTCAAATCTTTTTTGGAGCAGATCTTTTATATATCCGTTTGACATAACTCCTCCCGCAAAAATTACAGGAAGCTTTCCGTATTTTTCATAGGCATAAGCTGTCATTTCGCTGACCGATGAATAAACGGCATTAAGTATAAATCTTGCCGTATTTTCGGGAGATCCTCCGCCGGATAGCATTGCCTGAGCCTTGTTCTCAAATCCCGAAAGGCAGCAGGAGCCGTTTCTCATTACAGCCTTTGCCTTGATGTTCTTATCAGACCCTTCAGCCAGCTTTTCAAGAGCAGGACCGCAGGGAAAATCAAGTCCCAGCATAAGTCCCGTGCGGTCGATAAGCTGACCTGCTTTAAGGTCAAGAGATGATGCTGTCTCGGTGACCTTGAGAAGCTCATCTTCATCAGGCTCACAGTATAGGCAGTCTGTAGTGCCGCCGCTTACGTGAAAAGCAATGAACGGTGAATCAATCATAGAAAGCCTGTCCGCCGAATACAGTGCCGCAAGGATATGTCCTATCTGATGCGATGTTTTGTAAACAGGAATGTCGTTTACCGCACCGATGCTGTCAGCAAGCCCCTCTCCGCAAAGAAAGCAGGGCATATAGGAGCCCTCCATATTTCTCGGACGAAATGACGCTGCCGCTGCGCATATTCTTTTCCTGCCGTCATATGCCTCAAAAAGCTTTCTGACCATTTCGGGGAGCTGCTTTGTATGCTGAAAGACCGCATCGCTCTGACGGAGACCCGCCTCGCCGCTTTTAACCGAAAGCAGCTTCTTGCGTGATAAAACCGCACCGCTGTCACTGTCAAAAAGCGCCGCAGATGTTGTGTAATTGCTGGTGTCAAGCCCTAAAAAAAGCGGCATTATTCCTCGTCTCCCTGAGACTTTTCGGGTATGTTCTTCTCGGGTATCTTTCCGCTGCGGGCAAAAGAGCCGAGAACACCGTTGACAAAGTGCTTGTCAGCGTCAAATGCATATTTCTGAGTAAGCAAAACAGCCTCGCTTATGGCAACGCTTACGGGAACGCTTTCCTCGTAAAGGCACTCGTAAACCGCAAGTCTCAGGACTGCAAGGCTCACCTTGCCTATTCTCTCGACCTTGCGTTTTTCGCTGTACTGTGAGATTATTTCGTCAAGCTCATCAGCCTTTTCGGTAACTGCCTTGAAAATGCGGCAGACCTCGTCGTTGAAATCATATTCATCTGCATCCTTGGCAAATTCGATTATCTCATCGCAGGTGTCGTCTCTGAACAGCTTTTCAAAAATAAGCAGAAATGCAGCTTCTCTTATGTGACTTTTCTTTAATGCTTTACCCATATTTTAAATATCCTTTCCCGTGATCAGATGTTATACAAGCCCTAAAGCCTGTGAGAATACCGAAAAATTTCGGCATTCTACAGGCTGGTTTTATACCTGCTGCTTTAGTATGCAAAAGCGGCAAATATATTCACTGTTTCTATTATATCACATCTTCGGGAAATACACAACTACTTAACTTCAAAAATTCTGATATTTTCCGAAGGAATTGTAACCTCTGTTAACAAAATATCCTTTATCTGTGCAGCTTCATCTGCGGCAAGCCCTTCCGAACGGACAACTATACTTGCAGTTTCGCCGTCGAGGTACACAACGCAGTCCTCAAAGCCCTGCGCCTTGATGAGTGATTCGATCTTGCTTTCGCTTTCTGAAAGCTGCGAAAGGTTCACAGCCTCCATTGTATAAGCTGCATTTTCCTCCTCCGTAAGATCGCCGCCGTTCAGAATAGCCGATAAGGTCTGCACTGCGTCATCACGGGAGGTCATTCTTGAAAGCCTTGCCTGAGCAAAATAGTCGGAAGTGTCAACATCTGCCGAGACTTCCCTGACCTCATC
>CAKSPU010000075.1 GCA_934486875.1 uncultured Oscillospiraceae bacterium | reverse complement strand
ATACTAATCTTTGATCGTTCTATAGACAAAGGCGGCAGATAGAACGTTGCCAATCTAGGAAAGCGACCGCAGGCGGGCTTTCCGCCCGGCAAAGGAGCTTGACGACGAGTGGCAGCGTTATAGCTGTCGGATTTGTCTATAGGTTGGTCAAAGATTAGTATAAAATGAACCTGAAAGGACTTTATCCATTATGAAAATTGTTGCAATCGGTCTGGGACTTATCGGCGGCTCCCTGTGCAAGGCGATAAAGAAGCATACTAATCACCTTGTGGGCGGTATAGATATCGACAGAAAGACCGTTAAAATGGCTCTGTCGCAGAATGCCATAGATTACGAAGCAAAGGACGTTTCCGAGGCTGATATCACTATAGTTTCCCTCTTCCCCCCCACAATTATCAGCTTTATCAAGGAAAATGCAGACCTTTTCAAGGAGGGCAGCATCGTTATCGACACAGGCGGCATCAAGAAAGCTATCGTTGACGAGGTAACCCCTGTACTGGCGGAAAGAGGGGTCACGTTCATCGGCGTTCACCCTATGGCAGGCCGTGAATTTTCGGGCTTTGAATATTCTCTCGACAACCTTTTCGATGACGCAAGCTTTATTATGACCCCAACCGAGAGCACACCACAGGAGGAGATAAACATTATCGAGGATCTGGCTCACGCTATCCACTTCAAAAAGGTGGTCAAGGCAACTCCCGAGGAGCACGACAGGATAATCGCTTTCACAAGCCAGCTTGCCCACGTTGTTTCCAATGCATACATCAAAAGCCCTACCCATCAGCAGCAGCTTGGCTTCTCCGCAGGTTCGTTCCAGGATCTCACCCGTGTTGCAAAGCTCAATGAAAATATGTGGACTCCCCTTTTCCTTATGAACAGGGAGCCGCTGCTTTTTGAGATAGATTACATTATGGCACGTCTTGCCGAATACCGAAAGGCTATTGCGGAAAATGACAGCGAAACTCTCAGGCAGCTTCTCCGTGACGGAAGAATACTTAAGGAAACCACTCCTGTGGACTGATTTTTTCTTGACTTGCCATACTCTTATGTGATATAATTATCAAAGCACAGAAGCTTTATTACAGGTTCTGTGCTTTGATTTTTTTGAAAGGCTGTGAAAAAAATGTCCCGATATTATATGTTCAACAAGCCAAAGGGCTGCGTCACCGCCAAGCGTGACAGCCTTTCAAAGACCGTTATGGACTATTTTCCCGAGGATATCCGTGAAGAGCTGCACCCTGCGGGTCGGCTTGACAAGGACACTGAGGGGTTTCTGCTCATAACCGACGACGGCAGCCTTACATTTCACCTTATGCGCCCCGAGCACCACGTTGCAAAGACATATTTTTTCTACGCCATAGGCGAGCTTACGGAGGAAAGGATCAGGAGCATTGAAAAGGGTGTGAATATGGCAGGACGGGAAATCCCTGCACTGCCCGCCAAAATACGCCTTTTATGGAAAGGGGTCATCACGGAAATATCCGGGTATCTCCCAGACAGCAAGAGAGAACGGCTGCTCAAATACCCCGCTCAGAAGGTCTTTTCGGGGGAGATCACCATTGAAGAGGGAAAAAATCATCAGGTGAAAAAAATGCTCCGTGCCATCGGCTGCTGCGTGGTCTATCTCAAAAGAACAGATATAGGCGGCGTGCCACTTGACAAAAAGCTGCCCTCGGGTGAGTACAGGGAGCTGACGGAGGAGGAGCTTGCGACCCTCAGAGGATAATTGCCTATTGACGTTTTTACGCTGAAATGGTATTATAATAATATGGCATAGCAGGAAGAAAAAAAGAGTATAATGCTATGAGACACTGATTTTATGGAGATGATAGTATGTGCGGATTTGTCGGCTTTACAAATGCTATAGATAATTCAAACAAGGTCTTGGGCGAAATGATGGATAAGATTCGCCACAGAGGTCCCGACTCAGAGGGACGATATATTGATGAGTGTATCGCTATGGGCTTTCGCAGGCTCAGTATCATAGATATCACCGACAGCGGCAACCAGCCCATTTTCAACGAGGATAAGTCCAAGGTGCTTTTTTTCAACGGCGAGATATACAACTACCGTGAGATAAGAAAAGAGCTTGAAGAAAAGGGTCACAAATTCACCACCAACACCGATTCCGAGACGCTTATCCACGGCTATGAGGAATTTGGCGAGAAGCTTCTTGACAGGCTCAGAGGAATGTTCGCATTCGTTATCTGGGACAAGGAGAAAAAGGAGCTTTTCGGCGCAAGGGACTTTTTCGGCATCAAGCCCTTTTACTATGCCGCAATGAACGGCACATTTATGTTCGGCTCGGAGATAAAGTCATTCCTCGTTCACCCCGCTTTCGTAAAGGAGCTGAACACCACTGCTCTCGAAAACTATCTCACATTCCAGTACTCCCCCACAAACGAGACATTTTTCAGGAATGTTTATAAGCTCCCCCCTGCCCACTGCTTTAAGTACAAGGACGGCAAGCTTGACATAAAGCGCTACTGGGACGTTCACTTCAATGCTGACGAAAAGCCCGATATGGATATGTGGGTGGACAGGATCTCCGACACATTCAAAAACTCCGTGGAGGCTCATAAGATTGCTGATGTTGAGGTGGGCAGCTTCCTTTCCAGCGGCGTTGACTCCAGCTATGCCGCATCTGTTGCAAATGTTGACAAGACCTTTACCGTTGGCTTCGGTGAGGACGAAAAGTACAACGAGATAGGCTGGGCAAAGGAATTTTCCAAGTACATCGGCAAGGAGAACATCAGCAAGGTCATCACCCCAGAGGAATACTGGGACAATATCAAAAAGATTCAGTATCATATGGACGAACCCCTCGCAGACCCCTCCTGCATCGCCCTTTACTTTGTCTGCAACACTGCGGCGCAGTATGTAAAGGTAGTGCTTTCGGGGGAGGGCGCTGACGAGATATTCGGCGGATATAACATTTACAAGGAGCCCCTCGGCTCCCACGCATACAAGTCACTGCCGAAATTTATCAGAAAGGGCATCGGCTCGGTAGCTGAAAAGCTGCCCCCCAAGCGTGGCGTGAATTTCCTTGTAAGAAACGGCAAGGAGCTTGAAGAGAGATTTATCGGAAATGCCTATATGTTCTCTCCCCGTGACAGAAAGAAGCTTCTCAGGATAACCACCGACGCTCCCGACCCCACCGCAATAACTGCGCCTTTCTACGCAAAGGTAAAGGATAAGGACGATATCACAAAGATGCAGTATCTTGACCTGCACCTGTGGATGGCGGGAGACATTCTGCTGAAAGCCGACAAGATGTCAATGGCAAATTCACTGGAGCTCAGAGTGCCTTTCCTTGACAAGGAGGTAATGGCGCTGGCGGAGCAGATACCCTGGCAGTACAGAGTTAGCACGGAAAACACCAAGCTCGCTATGAGAAAGGCTGCTCTCAGAGCCGCTCCCCCCAAGACCGCAAACAAGAAGAAGCTGGGCTTCCCCGTTCCTATCAGAGTATGGCTCAGGGAGGAAAAATACTATAATATCGTAAAGAACGCATTCACCTCCCCTGCTGCGGAGAAATTCTTCAACACCGATATGCTCGTAAAGCTCCTTGATGACCACAGGGCTGAGAAATATGACAACAGCCGCAAGATATGGACTGTTTTCATTTTCTTACAGTGGTATGATGTATATTTCGGTGAGAATGTATGAAGATATTCCTTGCCATAATAATATCGGCGGTGATATTCACAGCCTGCGGAGGGGACGGCGGTGAAAAGGTTGTCACCCACCCTGCCGCAACTATGACGGGTGAGGGAATTATGATAGAAGAGACGGATTGACCGCAAAGGAATGAGAGCAGTATGATAGATGTATGTCTGGCAGGAACAGGGGGTATGAAGCCCCTCCCCGACCGTTTCCTCACGGGTCTGTGGGCAGAGCACAAGGGAAAAGCCCTGCTTATCGACTGCGGCGAGGGTATGCAGGTAGCTCTTGCAAAGGCGGGAGTAAGCCTTGCAAAGCTTGACACCCTGCTTATAACCCATTTTCACGCCGACCACATTGCAGGTCTCCCGGGACTGCTTCTGTCGGCAGGGAATTTCGGCAAATCCTCCCCTATGGTCATATATGCCCCGAGGGGCGGACGGGAAATTATAAGCAGGCTTTGCTGCATTTGCCCCGAGCTGCCCTTTGATGTAGAAGTTCACGAGACAGAGGGCGAGGGGGTAATTTTCCGAAACGGGCTTGAAATACGGTTTATGCCCGTCCGCCACAGAGTGGAATGCAGCTGCTGGAGCATCATCGAGAACCGCCCCCCCGTGTTCAGCCCCGAAAAGGCTGACAGGCTGGGAGTCCCCGTAAATATGCGGAGTATCCTCCACAGAGGGGAATGTGTGGAAGTAAACGGCAGGATAATTTCCCTCGAAGATGTGACCGAGGGGAAACGCCCTCCCCTTAAAGTGACCTACATCACGGACACGGTGTATTTTGATGAGCTGTCACGGTTTGCGGAAAATTCCGACCTGCTTATCTGCGAGGGAATGTACGGCGATGACGGATATATCCCGAAAATGACCGAAAAGGGTCATATGGTATTCTCTCAGGCGGCAAGGATAGCCGTGGATTCAAATTCAAAGGAGCTGTGGCTCACACATTTCAGCCCTGCTCTGAAATTTCCCGAGGAACAGCTTGATTCGGCTCGGCTCATATTCCCAAATGTCACCCCCGGCAGGGACTGCCTGAAACAATGTATAAATTGAAAAATTTCTCTCTGCGGCTCAGAAAAGCCGCAGTTTTTTTATAATTTCTCTTGAAAGCGGAAAATATTTGTGATATACTTATGTCAAGGGTTATTTATATTTACATAACATTTACAGGAAAGGAAAGAGATTTGATGATATATAAAAAGAACACTTTCCGCAGAGCTGCGGCTGCCGCTGCGGCAATATGCCTTGCCTTTGCCTTTGCCTTTGCAGACAAAACAGGTGCGGATAAGCTTGGCTTCGGCACAAACGTGACGGTAAGCGCCGCTGACCTTGTATATGACACAGGCACAACCGCAAAATTATACTACACCGTAACCGCATACGGCGAAATAACGATAACCAAAGTCATACCGGGCAGCGAAACACGCATTGATGTCCCAGCAAGCATAGACGGAAAAAAGGTAACGGCTATCGAAAATCAGGCGTTTGAAAACTGCGCCACCCTTGAAAGCATCACCCTGCCCGAGAGCATCTCGGGCATCAGTAAAGACCTATTCAAGGGCTGCA
>CAKSPU010000074.1 GCA_934486875.1 uncultured Oscillospiraceae bacterium | reverse complement strand
AGTCAAAAAAGTTTCTCCATTTCCGTTCAAATATAGGATCAGCCGCTTCACTGTTGTTCTGCGGTGCGATCTTTCGCCATTCACGGCTGATAAGAGACATAATGAAGCCGTTAAGATGCGCTTCAGTCATTTCCTTGTATTCGGAGGGAGTCGGGTGACGAAACTTGTAAAGGTCTTCGATCTTGATAAGCTCGTCAAGGTTCTTCATAATGCAGTCATACTTCTTGAAAAGCAGACCGATGTTTGTGACTTTGTTGATGTTCGCCATATTATCGTTGACGATTTTCATATACCTGCTTATGTAAATTTTTGTCATTTTATCGAGAAATTCCTCGGAAACCTGAAGCTTTTTCTCGTCTATTTCAAGAATAATGTTCTGGAGCTGAATCTGCTTGTTTCTTTGCTTCTTTTTTTCATTATCAAAAAAACTCATAGCATCAAATCCTTTTCCTTAAAATCAAACTCTTGTTATTATAACACAATATTAAAAAAAATGCAAGGGCTTGAGCATAAAAATGAGCAGAAAAGTCACCGTACTGCCGCAAATAGCTGTGACTTTTCTGCTGTAGACCGCATTAATTATCTGTTATCAACCTTTTCGGGGTACATATCGTGTTCGGTGAGACGACGGAGTGCCATTTCCTCAAACATAGTGCCCTTTCTGCCGTAATTGCAGTACGGGTCAATGGAAATTCCTCCACGGGGGGTGAATTTTCCCCATACCTCAATATATTTCGGATCCATAAGCCTGATAAGGTCTTTCATAATTATGTTCACGCAGTCCTCGTGAAAATCGCCGTGGTTGCGGAAGCTGTAAAGATAAAGCTTGAGCGACTTGGATTCCACCATTTTTATATCGGGTATATATGATATATAAATGGTTGCGAAATCCGGCTGTCCCGTGATAGGGCAAAGGCTTGTAAATTCAGGGCAGTTGAATTTTACAAAATAATCATTGTCCGGGTGCTTGTTAACGAATGTTTCAAGCACCTGTGGGGCGTAATCATCGGGGTACTTGGTTTTCTGATTGCCGAGGAGCGTTATCCCCTGCTTTTCCTCTGCTGTTCTGCCTTCCATTTTTATCGTCCTTCCATAAATAGCAGTAAAATTATAACCGTCATATGGCTTCTGCCTTATGGCGGTTATCCTTGATATTATTATAGCGCAAATGCCGATATATGTCAAGCCTTGTCCATAAGCCCGACAAGCTTCTGTTTTGAAACAGCGCCTGTTATTCTTGCAATTTCGGTACCGTTTCTGAAAGCAATGAACGTGGGTATGCTTGACACGCCGAACTTTCCTGCTGCCTCCGAGACATTATCCACATCGACCTTATACACGGAAAATTCACCGCCGCTTTCAGCCAGTTCACTTACAACGGGAGCCATGATCTTGCAGGGACCGCACCACGATGCATAAAAATCCACAAGCACAGGCTCCCCCGCTCTCAGGACTTTTTCCTCAAACTCTCTGTAATCCTTTATTTCCATAAAAAATCCTTTCATCATAAAGATCTTGCAGGATTATTATTCTCAGTCTGAGCGGTAGTATTCGGGAGACAAACGGTAATTCTTGTGCCGATGTCCTTGTATGATATGACCTCAAAATGTCCGCCGTGACGGTCAACTATCCATTTGGCAATCGAAAGTCCAAGACCTGTGCCGCCCGTTTCACGGTTTCTTGCAGGGTCGGAGCGGAAAAATCTGTCAAAGATCAGCGGGATATCCTTTTCGTCAATGCCTATTCCCGTATCCTGGACCTCAAAACAATTCTCATCTTTTTCATTTTTCATAACTCGGAGGGTAACGGTGTTGCCCTTGGGGGTGTATTTTTTCGCATTATCGCACAAAATTCGTGCAGTCTGTTTCATCATCGAGATATCGGCATAAACATTTATCTCATCCTTAATATCAAGGTTGTAGGTGTGGTCAGGGTCGATCATTTCCGCTTCCGAGTGGACTTCCCTTATCATATCCGAAAGAGAAAATTCCGTCATATTCACAGGCTGCCTGCCGTTGTCACCCCTTGCAAGGAATAACAGCTGCTCAACAAGCTTGTTCATATTCTCCGACTCGTTCTTTATCGCCGTGATACCCTCGTCAAGTATTTTTTCATCGGATTTGCCCCATCTGTCAAGCATATCCGCATAGCCCTTGATTACCGCAATAGGCGTTCTCAGCTCGTGAGATGCATCGGAAACAAAGCGGGACTGGCTTTTGTATGCCTCCCTCATTCGGTCAAGCAGATCGTTTATTGCTTTTTCGATACGCTTAAGGTCACGGTTTCCCGTAGAGATATGAATATCCGAATCCATAGGGTCTATTTTTCCGATAGCTGACTCGATATCATCAAAATTATATTGGCTGTTGTGTGCGGCTGCTGTAAGCTCCGTAGCCGTGACAGCGATCTTATTAAGGGGACTGAGCATTTTCTTAGCTCTGAAATACTCGGGAAGAAAGGTCAGCAGCCATATGATTACCTGTATCATAGCCACAGCTGCCATACCAACGGTAAGTATCCTTGCAAATGTGCCGCATCTGACCGAGTGTTCGCCGAAATGATAAATTCCCGTGCCAAGGGCAGCCCAGAGATTTTCGCCTCCCGAATCTGCTGTAACGCCACTGAAATCAAAAACAAAGCTGCGGTCGATATCGGTGTTGAACACGGAAACATAATTTGCTTCTGCTGCTATGCACCAGCTCACCACCGAAAATACGATAATAAGCAGGTCGCAGAGAAAATACTGCCCCAGTCGTTCAAGCTGCCTGCTGGCGGTTATCTGCCCTGCGATAGAGCTGCTGTTATCGGGCTTGTTTTTTTCCACACAGCCACCTCCTTTTTCAGAAGCCGAGCTTTTTGAGTCCGTTTATTATATCAACATAAAACTCTGTAATGTCAGAAATACCGTCACTCTTGTCAGCGGAAAGTCTGCTTCTGCGCATATCCACCTCATCACAGTGGGATATTCCCCGTCTGCCGCTGCCGTAGTAAACTCCTTTGAAATTTGTCCATTTAACGGAAGCAGGCGCAAGCAGACCGTCATTCTCGCCCTCAAAATGATTTACAACTATCCACGGAAACGCCATAAGCATATCCGAGCTCATTTTCTTCATTACAAAAGCATAGCTCTGATAATAAACTCCCTCAGCATCGGGATTTTCCCTGTTGAACCGCTCCGCATCGGCAGTTCGGAAGCTCTTTACGGCTTCATATGTATGAGGGGAGCTGTCCCCAAGTATCCGAAACCACAGATCAGCCGCACCGCAGCCGAATTTAACAGCACCCTGCGGCAGTTTCATAAGCTTATCCACCGTGACCGAACCGTTATGAGGTGTAGACAGCGTTGTAAGAGATGCTGCTTTATCCGCATATCCGAGGGTCGAGATAAGGTACCTTGCCTCCAACCCGCCCTTTGAGTGAGCGATAATGTTCACTTTATCGGCACCGGATCTCGCAAGAGCGGCATCAAGTGACATTTTAAGCTGCTCTGCATTGCTCTCAATGCTGCCGTTGCTGTCCTGTCTGCCGTAGTAGACCTCTGCGCCGTTTTTCTCAAGTGCTTCCGGGATACGTCCCCAGTAATTCACAAGCTTATAATCCTTGAATCCCATTCCGTGAACAAGCAGAACAGGATATTTCAGTTTATCACTTGATGACATAGCCTACTCCCCTGACGGTCTGAATGTACTTTGTTTCCGACACCTCTTCCAGCTTGCTCCTGAGGTATCTTATATAAACGTCCACCACATTTGTCTCTCCGAAATAATCATAGCCCCATACACGCTCCAGAAGCTGCTCACGGGTAAGGACTATGGAAACATTTTCAAGGAGCGCCTGCAAAAGTCCGAACTCCTTGACAGTAAGCTCCAACGGCTTTCCGCCGCAGGTAACAGTATGCCTTGCTGTGTCCATTGAAAGCTCCTTGAAGGTGATAACATCGCCCTTTGTTTTGTTATCTTCCGCAGGACGGTGCTGACGGAGAGTAACTCTGATTCTCGCAAGCAGCTCTTCTATGGCAAAAGGCTTTGTGATATAATCGTCAGCGCCCATATCAAGCCCCGACACCTTATCCATTACCGAATCTCTCGCTGTAAGCATTATCACGGGAACATTATTTTCAGCCCTTCTGAGCCGTCTCAGCACTTCGAGACCGTTCAGCTCAGGCAGCATTATATCAAGGAGGATAAGATCAAATTCTCCGCTTTCGGCGAGGGAAAGTCCCTGCCGTCCGTCCCCTGCAACAGCGGTTTCATAATCCTCGTGTTCAAGCTCCAGCTGAATAAATCTTGCAAGCTGGTGTTCGTCCTCAACTATCAGAATCTTTGGCATAAAACCTGTCCCCCATCAAATATCTTTTTTTATGGAATAGCTGCACCCGTTAAACAGCGTGATTATTACGATCAGGAAGCAAAGACCAACGGTGCAGCACATCAGGATAATTGCAAGTATAAGCGGAAATTCAAGTATATCCCTGCCGTCCTTGGAAATGACCACACGGTATTTCAGGATATCTCTGAAAAATTCGCAGAGCTTCTGCCACGCAAGGCTGAAAAATTCCTTGATATTCTCAGCGTCCGCAGCAGATTTTTCGCTGTAAACATAGTAATCGGGCTGCATACCGGTTGAATACTTGTTGCTTTTTGAACCACCGAGCTTACCACGGCGTTCCAGGATTATCATAGCTTCAAGCAGATCGAAGTTTGCTTCCCTGAGCACTTCTCCTGCCTCTTCATAGGATATCCCGCACTTTTCCACAAGCTTTTCAGCCATCTCGTGATGCTCCATAGGAAGACTCCTTTCTGTTTTTTTCAAATTCACCATAAGCTTTGCCTTTCATTATACCATAAAAATGAAACGATTACAACCGAATTATATTAATAATGCCGCATTTTCCTGTATTATATTCTGAAAATGCGGCAAAGTATTACTTATTGAAGAAACCGTTATCGCAGGGACCCTCATCATCGGGCTTTTTATATTCATAAGTGGGCGCAGACTGAGGAGCGGGAGCAGGTCTTATGAAGCCGAAAACGAATTTCTTGGAAAAATCGGGGCCGTAGAATGTGTATGTTACTCCGAAAAGCAGGGATATGAGCACAACGGGAACAAATAAGCTTCCGAAGAATATGATACACAAAACTGCGGCTATTACGGGCATACAGAAATATTCCCTGCTGCCTGCGATGCTGACATAATTTCTGCGGAGCTTTGTGAAAATATTTCCCGCACAGCCCGCAGCATATCTGCCGCCCTTTCTGAAACTATTCCGTGCATTTCGGAACATATCGTTTATGCTCTCATTTCTGTAATGAGCTTTTTCAAGCATTTCAGCCGCCGCAAGCATATCCTTGCCGCAGGCTTCGTATGCATATCTTGCTTCTTCAAAACTTGCGCCTGTTTTCTTAACAAGTTCGCTTACATTTTCAAAATCAGTCATAATAAATCATTGGTTCCTTTCGTATATGACTTTTATTTCATTGTGATTATTATATCCGACGTGGATTAAACCCGATTGTGATTAAGATTAAAATATCATTAGAAAATTAATTTTTCGGTCTGAACGATATCTTTCTGGGACTCGGGATATCCTCGCCGTTAATGGTGTATTC
>CAKSPU010000073.1 GCA_934486875.1 uncultured Oscillospiraceae bacterium | reverse complement strand
TTATCACTTGATATTATCGGAATAAAAACAAAATCGTCTGAAGACTGTATTTTATTCTTACAAATACAGCACTCCTTTTTTTGATATTCATTTTGTACGTTTTTAATGTAATATAAAATCTCTTCGGACTTTTCAATGGAATCAAAACATTTTTTATGAAAGAACATATCATTATACATAAATAAGGGATCATTATGATTGCAAAAAATGCTCGGAGTATATACTATATCATCATAGGGTAAAATTAAATTACTGCATAGCCCGCAAAAACTTTTTTTATATACAACTGCCATATTAACCTCCGTAAGATTTAAAACAGCCTTGGGTAAAACCGGCAAATCAAGCAATAAAACGGGTTTGCAGGAAATTTGATTTTTTAGATCCGGCTTGGCTTTTGGCTCTTATTTATCAATTATACTTTATTTAATATGCTGTGTCAATAATTCGGAAAATAAAATCAGCCTAAAAAAATTCACAGAAAAAAACGGGTACAGCCCTTGCAATTTTCGGAGTGATGTGGTATAATATCTGAAAAGTCAATATTATAAAGGCATAAGCGTTCAGAGTAACCCGTGAGAGCTTCTTCAGAGAGCGCCGTATTTGGTGGGAACGGCGTGAATATCATCGGTGAAGTGCGTTCGTGAGCCTGACAGAGGAAGTATGCTTTCAGCATATGCGTATTCTGTCACGGAAGCCGCCGTTACAGGGCACAAAAGGGCAGATGTGATAATATCTGCCGAAAAGAAGTGGGACCACGTCGGTTAAAGCTATTCCGCCGTCTTCGGATTTTTCCGAGGACGGTTTTTTATTTTGCATCATAGTATAATATAAGTAAATTTATAAGCGAGGGATCTTATGAGCAGCCTTAAAACATTTATAACACATTTCAAGGCGGATATCGAGTCAGTAAAGCAGCGTGACCCTGCGGCAAAGAATACGCTTGAGATAATTCTCACCTATTCAGGACTTCACGCAGTTGCGGCTTACCGCATATCCCACCATTTTTATGAGAAAAAGCTGTATCTCACAGCAAGGGTCATATCCCAGCTGGCACGCTTTTTCACAGGCATTGAGATACACCCGGGCGCAAAGATAGGCAAGGGGCTTTTCATTGACCACGGAATGGGTGTTGTCATCGGCGAGACCACCGAAATAGGCGACAACTGCCTGCTTTATCAGGGCGTTACCCTTGGCGGTACGGGCAAGGATAAGGGCAAGCGTCACCCGACTCTCGGCAACAACGTAATGGTCGGTTCGGGAGCGAAAGTTCTCGGACCATTCAAGGTCGGAAACAATGTCAAGATAGCCGCAAATGCGGTGGTGCTCGAAACTATCCCCGATAACTGCACCGCTGTCGGTGTTCCCGCCCATATCGCACGCTGCAACGGCAAGCCCAATGCAGAGCTCGATCAGGTGCATATCCCCGACCCCGTTGCGCAGGAGCTGTGCAAGATGTCCGTCCGTCTCAGCAGGGTGGAGGAGAAGCTTGGCGTGAATGTTCCCGATGCGGACAAAACGGACGTGTGCTTTGAGGAAGAAGCGGAAAACAACAAGTAATATAAGGGAACCTCTAAAAACCTCCCTCACGGCAAATTTTCTACGACTTTGCGCATCTTCCGCGTTAGCGAAACTTGAAATACATCAAGTATTTACTGCGTTTCGCTGCCTTGAATATGCACAAAGTCCCAACGAAAATTTACTCGTGTTCCGGTTTTTAGAGAACCCCATAATATAAAATTCAAGGAGAAAAATTTATGAAGCTTTACAACTCTCTTTCCCACGAAAAGGAAGATTTTAGATCTATCGTTCCCGGCAAGGTTTCAATGTACACCTGCGGACCTACAGTTTATCATTATGCCCATATCGGAAACCTTAGAAGCTATATTATGGAAGATGTTCTGGAAAAGTATCTCAGATTTTCAGGCTATGACGTAAAGCGTGTTATGAACATCACCGATGTGGGACATCTCACAAGCGACGGCGACACAGGCGATGACAAGATGCTCAAAGGCGCAAAGAGAGAGCACAAGACCGTTATGGAAATTGCGGATTTCTACACAAAGGCGTTCTTTGCTGACTGCGCAGAGCTCAATATCAAAACTCCCGATGTAGTTGAGCCTGCAACTCACTGCATCGACGACTTCATCAAGGTGATATCCTCCCTCATCGAAAAGGGCTATGCATATGAAGCAGGCGGCAATATTTATTTTGACACCTCCAAGCTGAAAGAATACTACGTTTTCGGGGATTTCTCCGAAGATGACCTTGCAGTGGCAGTCCGTGAGGGCGTTGACGAGGACGGCAACAAGAGAAACAAGGCTGACTTTGTTCTCTGGTTCACAAAATCCAAGTTTGACGATCAGGAGCTTAAGTGGGACAGTCCCTGGGGCGTTGGCTATCCCGGCTGGCATATCGAGTGCTCCTGCATCAGTATGAAGCATCTGGGCGAATATCTTGACCTTCACTGCGGCGGCATCGACAACGCATTCCCTCACCACACCAACGAGATCGCACAGAGTGAAGCATATCTCGGTCATAAGTGGTGCAACTACTGGTTCCACGTTCATCACCTGAACACAAGCAGCGGCAAAATGAGCAAGTCCAAGGGCGAGTTCCTTACCGTGTCGCTCCTTAAGGAAAAGGGCTATGACCCTATCGTTTACAGATTTTTCTGCCTCCAGTCCCACTACCGCAAGTCCCTCGTGTTCTCCTATGAAAATCTCGACAATGCCGCAGGAGCATATGCAAAGCTTATCGCAAGGATAGCAAGGCTTCTTTCCGAGCCTGCCGCAGATATCGACAAGGCAGCCTATGATGAGCTTATGAACGGCTTTAAGGCAGCTCTTGATAATGACCTGAACACATCTCTTGCAGTTACCGCACTTTATGATGTTATCAAGGCAGACACCAATGCATCAACAAAGCTTGCACTTATCACAGAATTTGACAAGGTGCTCTCTCTTGACCTTATCGGTCACGCAAAGAAAGCCGAGGAGAAGAATACCGCTTCCGATGACGATATCCCCGATGAGATAAAGGCGCTTGCCGAGCAGAGAAAGGAAGCCCGCAAGGCTAAGGATTTCGCCCTTGCCGATCAGCTCAGAGACAAGATCGCAGAGCTGGGCTATGTCATCGAAGAAACAAGACAGGGCACAAAGATAACCCAAAAGTAAGGCAGTGAGATAATGCAGACAAAAACTATCCGTGTCCGTAAGTCCACAGTTTTTCTCCTTGTGATATTCATTCTTGGCGCAATAATGGTCACAAGCGTTGCAAAAAGCTATACGAAGTATTCCGAGGAGCAGGATATGCCTGCCGCAGACACATCGGCAGATTACAGCGGAATGGAGCTTATCCAGCTTGAAGCCCCTGCTGCGGGAGCGGAAACGGCAGTCATATCCACCACGGCAGGGGACATTACCCTTGTCCTCTATCCCGATGAAGCGCCCGAAGCCGTGAAAAGGTTCAGGAGCGAAGCGGAAAGCGGCGTATATGACGGAATGACTGTGGGACTTTACGACCTAAAAAGCGTTTTCACTCTTGATTCACCCTCCGAAGAGCCCTACACATCTGAGCTGAGCATAAACCTGTGGCCGTTCAGGGGTGCCGTATGTATGACCGAAAAGGGCGACATTGTTTTTGTAAATGACGCAGGGCTGTCAGAGAGCGACAAGGAGTATCTCCGAAGCGATGAAAGTGAGCTGAAAGATGTAAGCAAAGCCTTTGCGGACATCGGCGGAATACCGAACTATTCCCGTGTATATGCAGTTTTCGCACAGGTCATCGACGGTGTTGACGTGGTTGAAAATATTTGCAGGTCGGGAGATACGGTGGTAACGATAGAGAGTATAGCATTCGGAACGCTTGAATGAAAGGGTGGGGGGCAATGGCTGTTAAGAAAAAGAGAAAGGTTCTTATTATTTTAGGCATTATAGTCGCTGTAATAATACTTTTTCTTATGGTCGTGTTTATCTGTCATAAAATTCTTTTGAGCCGTGAAGCGAAGCTCCGCACGCCCCTTGGTGAGCTTGTCGATGTTGACGGCGGGAAAATGAGCGTTTATGCCGAGGGCAGCGGCGAAGAAACTCTCGTATTTATGTCAGGAGGCGGGACCTGCTCGCCGATACTTGATTTCAAGTCTCTGTATTCACTTCTGAACGATAAATACAGAGTTGTTACTGTTGAAAAATTCGGCTATGGTTTCAGCGATGTATCTGACAAAAACAGGGACATTGATACTGTTCTTGAAGATACACGAAAGGCTTTGTGTGAAGCCGGAGAAAATGCCCCGTATGTCCTGTGCCCCCATTCAATGTCAGGACTGGAAGCTTTGTACTGGGCTGAAAAATATCCCGATGAGGTCATTGCCATAATCGGTCTTGATATGGCTGTTCCCGAGTATTACGAGCATATGAAGATAAATATGCCTGTGATGAGGCTTGGACAGGCTGCGGCGGCGGTCGGCATAACACGGCTGATGCCGCAGCTTGCCGAAAGCGATGCTATAAAATACGGTACTCTGACAGAAGATGAAAAGAATATTTACAGAGCGCTTTTTTACAGTCGGACAGCCACCTCTTCAATGATAAATGAGTGCAGATATGTAAAAGAAAATGCAAAGCTTGTTGCAGGCTTCGATGTTCCCCAAATACCTATGCTTCTTTTTATTTCCGACGGTTCGGGCGGCACAGGTTTTGATAAAGAAACCTGGCGCAGGATACCGAAAGAATATATTGCAAAAAACAGCTGTGGAAAATATGTTGAGCTTGATTGTCCTCATTATGTTCACGACTATGAATATGAAGCAATAAGCCGACAGATAAAAGAATTTCTTTCAGAATAAAAAATTACGCAGACAAGCATTTACAGCCTGTCTGCGTTTTTAGTATTATTCTATCGGCACGATAGAAGTCACCGAGCCGCTGTATTTTTCATATTCACCCACGCTGCCCATTATCCGCACCGTGTCATCAAGCTTTTCGGTCTCAACGATAAATTCGACCATATCCCCGTGACCCTCCCACAGTTCAACGTATCGGTTTGAGGGGTCAGTGTGGCAATCTGCCTTAATGTCGCCCACAATTGCGGTGAAGGTGTTTCCCGAATCAAGAGTTATCTCAAAGCGCTCTCCGCAGCCATCGGCATACGCAGTGCCCAGCGCCACGCATACATCTCCGTCAATGCGGCGAATGCCGAGACTGTCGGTGTATGCCTCCTGCTGCAAAGCGTACTGCACCGAATCCGTGTCGGTTATAGTCCTGTAATCCATATATGTCTTGAAATCGGTGGCAACATCGGGAACGGGCAATGATTCTTCATATGCAGCCGTATTGATGCCGCCCGCAAAAATGCAGCCGACCCACGGCAGAAGGAAAGCCCACTGTACAGAATTATAAATTTTCTTCATCATATCGATCCTCTCTGCAATATTTTTGACAAAAACGGTTTGATTATTCATTTGCTCAGTATAGCAAAGGGAAGTGATGAAAAATAAGGAAAAAACGGGAAAATATAAAAAATCGGAAAACAGCCCAGTTCAGCCGTTTTCCGATTTTTTATTTTGTGTGATTTAACGGGAATATTTTTGAGATTATACTAATAACCAATTGTTCTATAGATAAAGCCGACAGATGAAATAAGCCCAGTCTAGGAAAGCGACTGCAGGCG
>CAKSPU010000072.1 GCA_934486875.1 uncultured Oscillospiraceae bacterium | reverse complement strand
GAATTGTCAGCCGATACATTGAAGCTCATCGGCTATGAGGCAGGAACATACACGCTTTATTCCGACAACGGCAGCTCTCCGAACCCTGAGGACAGCCTTAGCGTTACCGAATTACTAAGATAATCTGCTTCAAGCGCCGGCAACTTTGTTTTACTACTGATAACCAATAAAACTGTAGAAAAAAATTGAGCATAATCCATATATGCAAGATTATGCTCAATTTTTTTTACAGTTTTTAATCGGTTTTTAGTCTTATACTAAACACCATTAGAATTATGGAGAAGAAATCGCCGCAAAAGCTTTGATATATGCGGTTTTGCGGCGAGAGATTCCCATAATTCAATGGGTGTTTAGTATTATTTCATCTGTCGGCTTTATCTATAGAACAATTGGTTATTAGTATAAGAATATAAAAAACAGCACCGTTTCAGTTTCCCGAAACGGTGCTGTCTTATTTTATGGGGTAATTATTCGTCCTTCATAAAAGTCTTGCGTATCATATTGATAGGGATTACAAGGAATGCGAGGACAATGCAGATGAGCCAGGTCATAGGATTAAGAGCCTCGACTCGGAGCACCTCGCCGCCGAATGTAACAAATACAAACTGGAGAACGAAAATGGACAGCATTACGTAAATGAAGTTCATATTTCTGCCCAGACCCTCAAAAGGATTCATATGAGAGGTTCTCGCATTGAAGCCGTTAAAGGTTATTGCCATCATAAAGGTTGCGAATACTGCGGAGTTGAGGTATGTGTTGTCCACGCCGCCGAAAGCCGAGCGGAAGAAAGGAACAAATCTGATGCACAGGCAAAGAGCTGTGATGTAAAGAGCGGAAATGACGATCTCCGTCATCATTCCCTTGCTCACGATGCTTGCGGAACGGGGAACGGGCTTTTCCTTCATATATTCCTGAAGAGCAGGCTCGCTGCCGAATGCGATAGCTGCGAGAGTGTCCATTGCAAGGTTTACAAGGAGCAGCTGGATAACTGTCATAATAACGTTCTCGCCGAGAAGAGGAGCTATAAAGCAGGTGAGAACTGCGGCAACGTTAACGGTAAGCTGGAAGATGAGGAATTTTCTGATGCTCTTGAACATCGTTCTGCCGTAAAGGATAGCCTTTTCGATAGAGGAGAAGTTGTCGTCCAGAATTGTGATATCGCCTGCTTCCTTTGCCACCTCTGTGCCGCTGCCCATTGCAAAGCCCACATCAGCTTTTTTGAGAGCGGGGGAGTCGTTTACGCCGTCGCCTGTCATACCTACAACAAGGTTCAGCTCCTGAGCGGCTCTTACGAGACGGCTCTTGTCGGTGGGGAGGGCTCTTGAAACAACTCTGAGGTTCGGAAGAAGTGCCTTGAGCTCATCATCGGTCTTTTCGGCAAGCTCTGCACTGGTGAGAGCAATGTCTGTATCGGCTCTGAGAAGTCCTGCTTCCTTGGCGATAGCAACGGCGGTTTCCTTGCGGTCGCCTGTTACCATTACAACCTGAATGCCTGCGTTCTGAACCTCTCTGATAGCGTCAACGGCTTCCTTACGTACATTGTCTCTGATGCTGAGGAGACAGACAAGTGTAACTGTTCCCTCGTCGGAATCGCCGTCCTTCTTTGCAACGCCCAGAAGTCTCATTGATCTTGATGCCTGGGTGTCGATATAATCCATAAGAGCCTGCTTGTCCGCAAGAGGCTTTACCTCGCCGTTTCCGTCAACATAGGAATCACAGCGGTCAAGAAGTCTTTCGGGTGCGCCCTTGATGTATGTAACGTGGCTGCCGTTTTCGTTGACAGTTACGCTGGAGCATTTCTTTGTGGAATCAAATGCGCTGAATGTGAGAACGTTGTCCTTGTTAATGCCCTCAGCCTTTCCAGCCTCCATAAGGTATGTCATAAGAGCACGGTCGGTACTGTTTCCGCCGATGACCTTGCCCTCGGCAGCAGATGCGCTGTTGTTTACGCCTGCACCGATGATGATGTTATCTGCAAGTGCAGCGGGTATCTTGTCAAAGCTGTCGTATGTGTCACCGTTTCCTGCGGAAAGCTCAACAACGGAAAGCTTGCCCTCGGTGATGGTGCCTGTCTTGTCGCTGAAAAGAATGCTCAGGCTTCCTGCGGTCTCGAGACCGTTTATCTTTCTTACAAGAACATTGTCCTTAGCCATTCTGAGACTCTGGAATGAGAGGAGAATGGAGGTGAGCATAGGAAGTCCCTCGGGAACTGCGCATACGATGATAGTTACCGCAACTGTTACGGCATCAAGGACAAGACGTACCCAGCCCCATACATCGGTAGGTATCTCGCCTGTGATAAGCGTTTTTGCCATAATGCCCACGATGATGCATATAGCGCCGATGTAGCCGAATGTGGATATCTGCTTTGCAAGCTTGCCAAGCTTGACCTGAAGGGGAGTTTCTCTTGTTTCCTCCTGAACTTCAAGAGCCAGCTCACCGAAGAGGGTCTTGTCGCCCACGACCTTTATCTCCATATAGCCCTCGCCGCCGCAGACAACTGTGCCACGGTATGCATAGTGCTTGTTGAGCAGGTCTTTTGTATTGTAGCCCTCGCCGTTTTCATCGGGTATTTTCTCTGCTTCCTCAGTCTCGCCGTTAAGAGCAGCCTGATCTACCTTGATATCGCCCATTACCAGCTCGCCGTCAGCAGGGAGCTTGTCGCCTGCCTGGAGATATACGATATCGCCCACAACAACATCGCTTACGTGGATCTCGGTAAGCTTGCCGTCACGAATGACCTTTGCGGTCTCCTTGGCTTCTTCCTCGGCTTTGAGAGCAGATGCCTTGCCCTCCTGCTTGTTCTCGCTGAATGCGGAAACGCCGTTTGCTATCATAATTGCGATGAGTATTCCCACAGGCTCGAACCATTCAGCCTGGTGGAGGAAAAAGAGCACTACCTGTACCACAAGGGCAACAAGCAGTATCATTATCATAGGATCCTTAAATCCCTCAAGGATCTTTTTCCACAGCGGGTCGGGGGGGATCTGCGTAAGGGTGTTCGCACCGTTTTTCTTTCGGCTTTCCTCAGCCTCCGCCGCAGTGAGACCCTTGGGGAGAGTGCTCAAAGGCTTTTCTTTAACTTGCATATTAAGCGTCCTTTCCTTTTATGAAATGTTGTTTTGCGCCGTTATTGATTTTCTGCGAAATGCACTTGTTATGAATTATACAGCAAAATGTAAAAATTGTCAATAGCGGGGGAATGCCGCAGATTATATTTGAGGGTATTTAAGATTAAAATTTGATTAAAAAAGGTCTGTCCGTGTTCGGGGCAGACCTTTACTGTAATAAATCAGCTCTGATTTTCCTTTTCGACCATATTCTCGCCGCAGTACATTTTTCTGAGCTTTGGCTTTTCGATCTTGCCCGTGGCATTTCTCGGAACAGGTGCAAAGATTATTTTCTTGGGACGCTTGTATCGCGGCATTCCGAGGCAAAATTCATTTATCTCCTCCTCGGTGCATTCCTCGCCGTCCTTAAGCTCGATTATGGCAGCCGCAATTTCTCCGAGACGCTTGTCGGGGAGACCGATGACCGCAACGTCCTTTATCTTGTCAAACCTGCTCATAAAATTCTCTATCTCAACGGGATAAAGATTTTCGCCGCCGCTGATAACAACGTCCTTTTTGCGGTCAACAAGGAAATAGAAGCCGTCCTCGTCCTGACGTGCCATATCTCCTGTCCACAGCCAGCCGTCGTGGAGCACCTCTGCGGTCGCCTTGGGGTTGTTGTAGTAGCACTTCATAACTCCCGGACCCTTTACCGCAAGCTCGCCGACCTCGCCACGGGGAACTTCATTGCCGTTCTCGTCGATTATCTTTACCTGCCAGCCGTAGCCGGGAATGCCGATAGCACCGACCTTATGTATATTCTCCAGTCCCAGATGAACGCAGCCGGGGCCAATGGACTCGCTGAGACCGTAGTTTGTGTCATACTGATGATCGGGGAAGTAGTGCTTCCAGCGGTTGATAAGGCTCTGGGGAACGGGCTGTGCGCCGATGTGCATAAGTCTCCACTGGGACAGCTCGTAATTTTTGGGGTCAATTTTTCCTGTGTCGATAGCTTCAAGGATATCAAGCGCCCAGGGCACAAGGAGCCATACTATCGTACATTTTTCCTTTGAAACTGTGTCAAGGATAGTTTCGGGGCTCACACCCTTTAAAAGCACAGCCTTGCCCCCTGTGATAAGGCTGCCGAACCAGTGCATCTTTGCTCCCGTGTGGTAAAGGGGAGGTATGCAGAGGAAAACATCGTCCTTGGTCTGATGATGATGCTTCTGCTCAACGATGCTTGCGTGCATAAGGCTGCGGTGGGAATGGAGTATCGCCTTGGGGAAGCCTGTTGTTCCCGAGGAGAAATATATTGCGGCATCATCGTCATCGCTTATTGCTATCCCCGGGGATACGCTTGCGCAGTTTGATGTGAGTTTGTCATAATCCTCCGCAAAGCAGGGGCAGTCGCCGCCCACATAGAAAAGAATGCGTCCCTTGCTGATGTCCTCCGCAATGGTCTCCACCCTGCCGATAAATTCGGGACCGAACACCAGTACATCAGCTTCCGCAAGGTCAAGGCAGTATTTTATCTCTTCCGAGCTGTAGCGGAAGTTCATAGGCACGGCAAGAGCGCCGATTTTGAGGATACCGAAGTAGATCGGCAGCCATTCAAGGCAGTTCATAAGGAGTATAGCCACCTTGTCGCCCTTCTTAACGCCTCGGCTCAGAAGAAGCTGTGCAAAGCGGTTTGCCTTTTCGTTGAAAACGTGCCAGGTTATCTCACGGCGGTAGCAGAGGTCGGAGGTGGGCTGGATAAGGTCAAAATCCTTCCAGAGCATACGCCTTGTTTCCTGTATCTGCGGATTTATCTCCACGAGACATACGTCATTTCCGTATTTGCGTGCGTTTTCTTCAAGCAGTTCTGTAATTGGCATTGTGTTATCAACCTTTCGGACAATTCGTTTCATTAAGTAATTCAGCGGTTTCAAGCTTTAAATGTTGTGCGCTTTAAACCGCTATAAACTTCATTGAGTAATACTTTATTTATTTTAATATTTTTTGAAGATAATTACAAGCCTTTTTTTACACCTTTTTGCATAATATACAATAAATTGACAAAAATTTGGGTATTTGCAACATAAAAATTTGCTGCTTTATAAAGCTTTTATTTGATTTATCCAAAGGACATTATAAAATTTGATTATTATTGTCCAATTGACAAAATGTCCCATTTCTGATATAATCAGAGGTAATTTATTGCTTTAACGCTTATACGCTTTTATCTGATAAAACGATAAACGGGCAAGCTTGAAAGGACGGTATATTTTAAGGTGTTGTATGTAATTCTCGCAGTTTACCTTGCTGTTATGATAGGCATAGGTGTTTACTGCCACAAAAAGACCTCTTCGGTGTCTGATTTCGTTCTTGGCGGAAGAAGCGTAGGCGGCTGGATAACCGCTTTCGCCTACGGAACATCATATTTTTCCGCAGTTGTGTTCATCGGCTATGCGGGACAGTTCGGCTGGAGCTACGGCGTTTCGGCGGCGTGGATAGGCATAGGAAATGCCGTTATCGGCTCAATGCTTGCGTGGATCGTGCTTGGAAAGCGGACACGAATAATGTCAAAGCATATGAACGCCTCCACAATGCCCGAATTTTTCGAGAAGCGTTTTGATTCAAAGGGACTCAAAACCGTTTCCGCAGTTATCGTTTTCATCTTCCTCATTCCCTACACAGCCTCCGTTTACAACGGACTTTCAAGACTTTTCGGAATGGCTTTCAACATTCCCTATTCCGTCTGTATCATCGCAATGGCGCTGCTCACAGCGGTCTACGTTATCCTCGGCGGCTACAAGGCAACTGCCATCAACGATTTTATTCAGGGCATCATAATGCTTGCGGGCATCGCAGCGGTGGTGTTCTGCGTTATCGTTAAAAAGGGCGGCTTCTCCTCTGCCCTTGACCAGCTCGGTGCAATATCCGATACGGGTATCCCCGAAAATACCCTCAATTCTCTTTTCGGACCCGACCCCATAAACCTCATCGGCGTTGTTATCCTTACGTCTCTCGGAACCTGGGGACTTCCTCAGATGGTGCAGAAATTCTACGCTATCAAGGACGATCACGCCATTAAAAGAGGAACTGTCATCTCCACGCTCTTTGCCCTTGTGGTGGCAGGCGGCTCATATCTTATGGGCGGCTTCGGCAGGCTTTACGGC
>CAKSPU010000071.1 GCA_934486875.1 uncultured Oscillospiraceae bacterium | reverse complement strand
TCGTCATGGAGCAGAAGCTTGGGATTGGTCGCGAGCGCACGGGCTATCTCCAGCTTTCTCTGCTTACCGTAAGGAAGATTTGCCGCAAGCTGTTCCTTTTCGCCGTCAAGCTCAAAGACCTTGAGAAGCTCCGCAGCTCTTTCGTCCATTTCCTTTTCTTCCCTGAAATATCCGGGCAGACGGAGAATGCCCTCGATAGTGGAATATTTCTTCTGATTGTGAAGTCCCACCTTAACGTTGTCAAGAACGGACATCTCTTTGAAAAGGCGGATATTCTGGAAGGTTCTCGCAATTCCGTCCCTGTTTATCTGTGCGGGCGGCTTGCCTGTGATATTCAGCCCGTCAAGGATTATTGAGCCTGAGGTGGGCTTATAAACGCCTGTAAGCATATTGAAAACTGTGGTCTTTCCTGCGCCGTTGGGTCCGATAAGTCCGTAAAGCTGACCCTTGTTTATGGTAAGATTAAAGTTATCGACCGCTTTAAGTCCGCCGAACTGAATGCAAAGATTTTTTACTTCAAGCATTACAGAGGTCTCTTTTTCTGTGTTCTGAGTTTTATTTTCACTCATTTGGATTCACCTCCGACAGCTTTTTTCCCGGGTTTGAGCTTCTGAAAGAATGGAAGTGCGGCAATGCGCTCTCTGATTGAAATAAAGTATGGTGCGTTGTTGAAGAGCATCATTACGATAAGAACTATAGCATAAATGAGCATACGGTAGTCGCCAAGCTCACGGAATATCTCGGGAAGAGCGTAGAGCACTACAGTTGCAATAACAGAGCCTCTCATACTGCCGAGACCACCGAGAACAACGAATACAAGGATAAGTATGGAGAAGTTGTAGTCAAACTTTTTGGGTGCAAGAACTGCAAGAGAGTGTGAATAGAGAACGCCCGCAACTCCTGCGATAGCGGCTGAGATAACGAATGCAACAAGTCTGTACTTTGTAACGTTGATACCTACGGACTGTGCGGCAATATAATTGTCTCTGATAGCCATACAAGCACGTCCCGCCTTGGAATCAACGAGGTTCATTATTACGATAAGGCATATCATAAGAACGATCACAACAAGGAGAAGCGTAGTGTCCTGAGGTGCCTTTATGCCCTGAGCGCCCTTGAAGATATCAACAGCCGATGCGGCATCAATATCGGCAACAGGGGCTGCAAAGGAGAAATGAACGCCGTTTACGTCCTTGGTGATGTAAATATTGTTTGCAATACTCTTGATTATCTCACCGAAGCCCAGTGTAACGATAGCAAGGTAGTCGCCTCGGAGACGAAGCACGGGAATGCCTATCAGGAAACCGAATATTGCAGCGGCGATACCGCCGATGATTATTGCAAGGATAATTCTTACAATAGGAGATGTCACAGTGTCCCGGACGAGTATTGAGAACACGCCGCCGACATATGCGCCAACACACATAAAGCCTGCGTGACCGAGAGAGAGCTCACCGAGGATACCGACGGTGAGGTTAAGCGAAACGGAAAGGATTATGTAAATTCCGATGGGGATAAGCAGACCGCTGAGCTTGCTTCCGAGAATACCCGCAGATGAAAGAATGCTGCATATTATGAAGAATACAAGGACTATTCCGCAGGTAACGATATTATTTTTTGTGGTTTTTTTCATATCCTGCGCCCCCTTATACCTTTTCGTTTATCTTCTTGCCCATAATACCTGTAGGCTTAACGATAAGCACCACGATAAGCACAAGGAATACTATTGCGTCGGAAAGCTGTGACGAAATATATGCTTTCGACAGGTTTTCGATAACGCCGAGAAGAATACCGCCGATCATAGCACCGGGAATGCTGCCGATACCGCCGAAAACTGCCGCAACGAATGCCTTGATGCCAGGCATTGAGCCGGTGTAGGGGCTTATCTGTGGATATGAAGAGCAAAGGAGCACACTTGCAACGCCTGCAAGTGCAGAACCGATAGCAAATGTAAGGGAAATGGTGGAATTTACATTTATTCCCATAAGCTGTGCAGCGCCCTTGTCCTCAGATACAGCGAGCATAGCCTTTCCTGCCTTTGTCTTGTTGATGAAAAATGTAAGGCAGATCATAATGATAACGGAGACCACGATCGAAATTATAGTTTCCATAGAGATAGTAACACCGCCGATAGTGACTGGAGCCACATTCTTTACTACAGAAGTAAAGCTCTGAGATGCGGAGCCGAAGATAATGAGAGCAACATTCTGGAGCAGGTAGCTTACACCGATAGCGGTTATCAGCACCGCAAGGGGCGAAGCATTTCTCAGGGGCTTATATGCCACCTTTTCCACAACAACACCGAGCACGGTGCAGACGAGGATACCGATGACCACCGAAAGCCATACGGGACACCATTCAGTGGACATTGCGGTGAAAACAGTAAATCCTCCCACCATAATAATATCACCGTGGGCGAAATTCAGCATTTTTGCAATGCCGTAAACCATTGTGTAGCCCAGAGCGATAAGAGCGTAGATGCTGCCAAGACTTATTCCGTTTACAAGATATGAAATGAAACTCATCATAAGAGCCTTGACTCCTTTCATTTTTTATTCTGCTGCAAATTAAAGCATATCTGCAAGCAAAAATGTTTTAATTTACAGCAGCTTTTTTATCATAATATTGCAAATAAGACCCGCATATCGCAGCGGCTTAAAAACGCTGTGCAGTATATACGGGTCTTAAATGCGAAATTATTCAGTGACTAAATTAAAGGGCAGCGTAAGAACCTGTCTTTGTACCGTCCTCATTTTCTGTAATAACGATCTGCATAGCCTTAGGATCCTTGGTAGGCTCACCGTTTGCGTCCCAAGTGATAGAACCTGTAACACCGTCAACTGTGATCTCTGTCATAGCAGTCTTAAGAGCGTCGCAGAGGTCGGAAGCGGAGATAGAAGCATCTGTGATGCCTGCCTTCTCCATAGCAGCCTTTACAGCGTAAACTGCATCATAACCGTCAGCAGCGAACTGAATGGGAACTTCACCGTTGTAAGCGTTCTTGTAAGCTGTTGTGAAAGCAACAGTCTTTTCATCGGCAGCGTCTGCTGCGAAAGGAGTAAGGAGCATTACGCCCTCTGCAATTGCAACATCATCACCGAGCTGGTCGATAAGTCCGTCAAGACCGTCGCAGCCGAAGTACTTAACATTAAGACCTGCCTTGTCAGCCTGCTGGAGGATAAGAGCCGCTTCCTGATAGTAGATAGGGAGGAAGAGAAGCTCTGCACCGGATTCCTGTACCTTCTGGATCTGTACGGAGAAGTCAGTCTTGGAATCGGAGGTAAATGCCTCGGCAGCAACTACTTCAAGGTTCTGGTTTGCAGCCTCAGCAGCAAACTTCTCATAGATACCCGTGGAGTAAACATCGGAGCTGTCGTAGATAACGGCTACCTTAGTGGCAAGACCGTTCTGAGCGATGTACTGTGCGGAAGCTGTACCCTGGTTGGGGTCATTGAAGCAGATACGGAAAGCGTTGTCATTTGCAACGCAGTCAACTGCGGAGCCTGAAGGAGTGAGCTGGAAAATGTTGTCCTTTGCGGACTCAGCTGCAACTGCGATACAGGGATTGGAGGTAACTGTACCGATAAGGAGCTTCATACCCTTATCCTTGAGGGTATTGTAAGCATTTACAGCCTTCTCCTCGTTGTGCTCATCGTCCTGGAAATTGAGTTCGAGCTTGATGCCGTTTACGCCGCCTGCTGCATTGATCTCATCAACTGCGAGCTGAATGCCGTTCTTGACAGCGTTGCCGTAAACTGCTGCACCGCCTGTTACAGGGCCGATGCCGCCGATGACCATTGTGCCTGTGAAATCGCCGTCAGCTTCGGGAGCTGCTGTGCTGTCTGTGCTGTCACTTGCGGAATTGCTGCCGCAGCCGCCGAAAAAGGGAACTGTCATACAAGCAGCAAGGCTTAATGCAAGAATTTTCTTTGAAACTTTCATTATGTAAACTTCCTTTTCTCCGTCTGGATATGTATTGAAAAACAGCTCTGCACGACGGATAACAGAACGTAACGCATATACATTTCCGCTATCTTTCCAAAAGCCAAATGCATATACTTTTCATTACAATAATATAATACAATTTACAGCCGAAAAAGTCAAGATGTAAACAAAATGATATTTTCCTCTGTACAGGCAGGATAATTAGTCATTTTACACATAACTTTAACACAGATTTCCCTTAGTCAACATTTATTTTACACCAAAAATGAATTTGCATAATATATTGTCAGACCCTGCAAATCGGAAAAATTTTGCAGTTTTTGCCTTATTCATCGGAAGTTTCCTCATAAAAGCTGAAACCGTTCCTGCTCTTTTTCAAACTTGCCTCCGCCATAATTACGCAAGAAATAGCATACGGCATTATTATACAGTATTTCCAACAATCTGTCAATATTTTTGTCGGCTTTGCACATTTTGATGATACGTACGCTTGAAATATGCTCTCCGATATGATATAATCATAAACCGAGAGGAGGCAGGCTTTATGTACAGTATCCTTATTGCGGACGACGATTATTACCAGAGCAGCCGATATATGAATACGGATATCTGGAACAAATACGGCTTTGAGCTTCTCTCCGCCGTTCAGACCGAAAAACAGGCTCTTGATTTTCTGAGCAAAAACAGGGTCGACCTTGTCCTCACGGAGGTAAGCCGACCGCAGATAAACGGCATAAGGCTTGCGGAGGAGATCAGCCGAGAGCACAGGGACATTTGTGTGGTCTTTTTCAGTCAGAGAGCTGATTTTGAGTCCGCAAGGCAGGGGCTGAGACTTGGTGTACTGGACTATATCACAAAGCCCGCAGATGAAAAGGAGCTTTCGGAAATGCTCCTCAGGGTGAAAAAGAAGCTTGATGAAAAGGCAGATAATGATGATATCGGTAAGCAGGCGGAAAGGGTGCTGAAAAGTCTCGGAAAAGGCGGTGACAGCAGATTTGTCCGCAGAGTGTGCGTTTACCTTTCCGACAACATCTACCGTCCTGTCACTATGAGCGGAGCGGCAGAATATATGAAGCTGAACAAGGACTATTTCGGAAAATGCTTCAGAAAAAACACGGGCATCAGCTTCGGGGAATTTTACAATCTCATAAGGATAGAATATGCAAAATTTCTCATCGAAAGCGGAAGATTCAGGACGTATGAGATATCCGACAGGCTTGGATTCAGTGACCCCGATTATTTTACAAAGAAATTCAAGGAAGCTGCGGGAATGACCCCGTCGGCATACAAGGCATCACTTAAGTGACCGTTTTCTGCGGTCACTTTTTTCGTGGCTGTTTATGAACAGAATGAAAGATTAAATTTATATAATTTCATATTTTTGTGTTTATATCCGATTATTACAGTAAAATATCCTAATATTAGTGTAGTTAATTCAAGATGTGTGTGATATAATTTTATCATAAAATACAGAATATGAAAGGATAAACTTCTTTATGAGTGCTTATCCTTGTCTGAAAACGGAGGAATAATTATGGCTTGCTTTATTGCACCGGTAACAGAAGCTGTTATAACAACTATCGCAGAAAAGGTCATTCATTCGCAGGAATGCAGGGCTGAAAGCGAGGGAAAGGAGCTTTCCTGCAAGCTTTCCGAAAAGCTTGGCATTCTCAACAAAATGCTCTGGGGCGGCTCGGCTCTGCTGGCGTTTGAACATCTCTGGCACGGAGAGGTAGTCCCCTTTTACCCGTTCCTGACCGCTGCATCAGATGCGGAAGCGACTTCCGTTATGCTCCGTGAGATCGCAACCTCGGGCGTGGCAATGGCGCTCCTTGTGACCGCTGTGTGGGCAGGCATAATGTGTATCGGAGCGGCAGCAAGGAAAAAATCTGCCGCAAAGGAGACAAAATGATATGACACTGCTTATAACATTAATTGCGGCGGTCATATCCACAGCTGTATGGTATATGAGCGCAGATGCAAGGAAAATGAAGGTCGGCACGCTGTGCTGTATGTACTGGGGAGCTGCCCTGATGTGGCTGGTTGACGCTGCAAACGAATATATGGAGCTTGGAGCGGAGTATTTCTCCCCCGATGCTGCTTCTATGATAAATGACGGCTTTCTCGGGCTGTCGGTCACAGTTCTCGGGCTTGTGATATGGACGGTCATCGTTCTGATAAAAGACCCCAAAGGAACTGTCATACTAATTCTCGATCGTTCTATAGACAAAATCGACAGATAGAATAAGTTCAGTCAAGGAAAGCGACCGCAGACAGG
>CAKSPU010000070.1 GCA_934486875.1 uncultured Oscillospiraceae bacterium | reverse complement strand
CAGGCTGCGTTTTTTCCGAAACGGAAATCCCTGCCGCAGACAACGATGCGGGCATTAAGTATCCCGCAGAGAATGTCTTTTACAAAGCTCTCGGGGCTCATATCCTTAACATCGGCAAAGTCGGGAATGAAAACATATCCTATCCCCTCTTTTTCCAGCAGAACAAGCTTTGTCTCATCGCTGTAGATGGGGCGGTAAGCGCTTCCTTTGGTGCTTATGGTGCTTGTTTTAAAGGTGCAGACAGCAGGAGACAGACCGTTTTCCGAAGCCTCCGCAGCAGCCTTGTCGATGACCGCCCTGTGACCTCTGTGAACGCCGTCAAAAATGCCCAGCGCCACAGCCGTCTCGCTGCCCTTTATTTTATTGTCACCTGACAAAATAATCAAAAATTTTCACCTCAGAAAAAGTTCTTTTCCACCTTAAGAAGCCGCTCTTCGGGCATAATGACCGCCGTTCCGATAAATTCCGAAACACCGTAGACCGCATATCTTTCAGCATCGGGCTTGTCTCTTTTCACCCTGTCGATATCAAGACGAATGCCGTTTCGATACATTCTTTCCTGCTCGGCGCTGAGATGCACCTTCGGAAGATACCCGAAGACCTCGGCAACTGGGAGAACAAAGGAAGAAAAGTCCCCTCCCCTGTCTGCCTCCTGCTGGAGCTGTTCAAGAGTAACGCAGTCTGACAGTGAAAAGCCGCACGCCGCCGTTCTTTCAAGAGATGTCATTATCCCTCCGCAGCCCAGAGCTTCACCGATATCGTTGATAAGCGTGCGGATATAAGTGCCCTTGGAGCAGGCAATTTTCATCTTTCCCTCACGCTTTTCCCCGTCATATTCGAGGATATCGAGGGTATAAACGGTAATGGGTCTTGGCTTTCTTTCAACAGTCACACCCTGCCTTGCAAGCTCATAAAGCCGCTTCCCGTTGACGGAAACTGCCGAATACATAGGAGGTATCTGCATAATATCGCCCTTAAAGCGTTCTGCCGCAGCATCAAGCTCATCACGGCTCACAGGCTTATCACTTTCGGAAAGCACCTTTCCGGTGCAGTCCTGAGTGTCCGTAACTGTACCAAGCTTAAAGCCTGCCACATATATCTTATCGTGGTCGGGCAGCATCTCGCTTGCCTTTGCGGCACTTCCCGCAAAGACAGGAAGAACACCTGTCGCCATAGGGTCAAGAGTTCCCCCGTGACCCAATCGGCGCATTTTAAGGATTCCCCTCATTTTTGCGATAACGTCAAATGAGGTAAATCCCGCTGGCTTGTTCACGCAGATAATGCCATTAAGCTCATTTACGACAGCCATAGATCAAACCCCATTGCAGGCGCAATTACCGAAAGAAGCTTGAGCTTTACCTGTGAAAGGTCGCCCTCGACTGTACAGCCTGCGGCTCTGATATGTCCGCCGCCGCCAAGCTTTGCACAGATGTCCGATACATTAACAGTCTCGGCGCTTCTCATCGACACCTTATATTTATTCGGTTCCTTTTCCTTTATGGTAACGCCCACCTCAATGCCTTCAAGCTGCATCGGGATCGAAGCAAGCCCTTCAAATTCCTCCTGCGCAAGACCTGTTTCCTTGATAGTTTCAGCGGTAACAGCGATCATTGCGCACTTGTTGTCAAGATAAGTTTCAAGATTGTTGATAACATACTGCTCAACCATAAATCTTGCCTTGCTCTTGATATCGAAAAGGTTCCTGTTTATCCTTGCAAAGTTGAAGCCGTATTTCATCAGCTCCGCAGCTATGATATGTGTATTTGGAGTGGTGTTTTCAAACTTGAAGCAGCCCGAATCCGTTGCGATTCCCGTGTAAAGACAGGAAGCAATGTGCTTGTCGACAGGCATTCCGCCCTCTTTGAGCACCTGATATATGACCTCGCAGGCAGCCGCAGCATTACCATCAAGGAGCAGCTTTGAAGCGTACCTTGTGTTGGAAATGTGATGGTCTATCGCAAGGTCAACGTAATCACCGTAGACCTGAAGCTCTCTTCCGAAAAGAGTGGTGTCCGCCAGATCGACGGTAACAATAGTCTGTGGAGTGAATTTCATCGGAGAATAATCCCCGTAAAGAAATTCATACCGCTTGGGGAAAGGGTCGGAGCAGAGAACATTTGCTTTCTTGCCCATTGCACGCAGAGCAAAGCAAAGTCCGAAACCGCTTCCCATAGCGTCGCCGTCGGGACTTAAATGGGTAAGGATATAATAATTATCATTTGCTTTCAGAAAGCCTGCTGCGTCTGCTATGCTTATATTCTGAGCTTTTCCGTTCATACTCCTCGCCTCTCCTCTTTTTTATTCTTCTTCGCCTTCGCCATTGTGGGAGTCATCGGAAATTTCCATATCCTCCAGCATCTTTGCTATCTCAGCGGAATGCTCAATGGAATCGTCGGCAATAAACTTAAGCTCGGGGCACTTTTTAAGATGAAGCTTGTTGGAAATTTCTCTCCTTATCATCCAGGAAGCGCTTTCAAGCCCCTTAACGGCATTCTTTGAAGCGTCCATACCGTCAAGGTGGGAAATATACACCTTACAATGGGAATTATCCCCTGAAAGCTCGGTGCGTACTACCGAAACAAGACCGAATTTTACTCTCGGGTCCTTGATGCGTTCACGGATAAGACCCGAAATTTCTCTTTTGATATCCTCGGATAATCTTGCGTTTTTAAAATTAGGCATATACATACCGCCTTTCATTATAGCATTTATTTATATCATTCAGGACGATACTCTTCAATAATGAATGCCTCGAAGATATCGCCTTCCTTGATATCGTTGAACTTTTCAAGTGTGATACCGCACTCGTAGCCCTCTGCAACTTCCTTAACATCGTCCTTGAAACGCTTAAGGCTGGACATCTTATCCTCGGCAATAACGATACCGTCACGTACAACTCTTATCTGGCACGCTCTTGTTACCTTGCCGCTGAGAACATATGAACCCGCAACAAGACCAACGCTGGATATCTTGTAGACCTGACGAACCTCGATACGTCCCATAGCGATCTCTCTGAACTTGGGAGCGAGCATACCCTTCATAGCGGTGGATATCTCTTCAATAGCATCATAAATGATACGGTAAAGACGGATATCAACACCGTCACGCTCTGCATTATCGGCAGCAACGGGGTCGGGACGAACATTGAAGCCGACGATGATAGCGTTTGAAGCACTCGCCAGCATAACGTCACCCTCGGAAACCGCACCAACTGCGCCGTGGATAACTCTGATGCGCACTTCATCGTTGGAGAGCTTTTCAAGAGACTGCTTTACAGCCTCAACAGAGCCCTGAACGTCAGCCTTGACAATGATAGGAAGCTCCTTGATCTCGCCCTGCTCGATCTGGCTGAACAGGTTGTCAAGTGTTACCTTCTGATACTGCTTGAACTGCTCCTGCTTAGCCTCGTGCTTACGCTGTTCAACAAGCTCTCTTGCAAGTCTTTCGTCCTCAACAGCGTTGAAGATATCACCTGCGGAGGGAACCTCTGCAAGACCTGTTATCTCAACAGGGTAGGAAGGACCTGCCTCGTGAACAACAACGCCCTTATCATTTGTCATAACTCTTACATGTCCCACAGCAGTACCTGCAATGATGATATCGCCTGTGTGGAGAGTACCGTTCTGAACCAGTACAGTCGCAATAGGACCTCTTCCCTTGTCAAGACGTGCTTCGATAACAGTACCCTTTGCAAGTCTGTTGGGATTAGCCTTAAGCTCTGCGACCTCCGCAACGAGAAGAATATTTTCGAGGAGGTCGTCAATACCCATACCAGTCTTTGCGGAAACGGGAACGCAGATAACATCGCCGCCCCATTCCTCAACAACGAGGTTGTGTTCGGTGAGCTGCTGCATTACATTCTGAGGATTTGCGCCCTCCTTATCCATCTTGTTGATGGCAACGATAATGCTTACGCCCGCAGCCTTTGCGTGGTTGATAGCCTCAACGGTCTGGGGCATTATTCCGTCATCGGCAGCGACAACGAGGATAGCGATATCCGTAACGGACGCACCTCTTGCACGCATTGATGTGAACGCTTCGTGACCGGGGGTATCAAGGAATGTTATCTCCTTGCCCTTGCAGTTAACACGGTATGCACCGATATGCTGAGTGATTCCGCCTGCCTCGGAAGCAGTAACATTTGAGTTTCTGATCCTGTCGAGGAGAGATGTCTTACCGTGGTCAACGTGACCCATAACAACAACTACGGGAGCTCTCTCAACGCCCTCACCGTCATCATCGCTGTCATCAATAAGTCTTTCCTCAATGGTAACGATAACTTCCTTCTCGACCTTTGCACCCAGCTCTTCCGCAACGAGGGAAGCGGTATCGAAGTCGATGACCTGATTGATAGTACACATCTCACCGAGACCCATAAGCTTCTTGATGACCTCGGTAGCTGTTACCTTAAGGCGGGA
Organism: uncultured Oscillospiraceae bacterium; assembly: GCA_934486875.1. GTDB lineage: Bacteria > Bacillota > Clostridia > Oscillospirales > Ruminococcaceae > Huintestinicola. Next base: position 2,729 of record CAKSPU010000070.1, on the reverse strand, counting down.
AGCAAGCTCGGAAACAACGATCTCATCGGGAATGAGAACCTTGAGCTGCTGCTTTCTTGCACGTTCAAGCTCCAGTCTGCGGAGCTTTTCTGCCTCTGTTTCCTTCTTGCTGGAATACTGCTGCTTGTTTCTCTGAGCGGATTTCTGGGTAAGCTTCTGCTTCTTGGAGAAGTTATCCTTGCCGTGTCTGCCGTTTCCGCCGCCGTTCAGGGGTGCGATATTTTCATACTTTTCGTTGTACTTGTCGATATCAACATAGCTTCCTCTTGTATCGACAGTGCGCATCTTCTGCTCAACCTTTACGCTCTCGGCAGAGAAATTGCCGTCGAGCTTGGTCTTGGTGGACTTATTATTGTCAGCAGGCTTGCTCTCGGGCTTCTTTTCAGATGTCTTTGCAGCCTGATTTTTCTTCTGCTCATTGGTTTTCTGTATCTGGCTCTCAAACTTCTCAACAGCCGATTTCTGAGTCTCCTTGCGAATGGGAGCATTCTGCTGAGGCTTGTTCTCAGTCCTGGGCGCAGCAGCCTTGGGAGCCTCATTTTTCTGAGGTTCAGGCTTCTTTATATCCTTTGCAGGTGCTTTCTCGGCTGCGGGAGCCTTTTCAGCGCTCTTCTGAGCTGCCTTTGCGGGAGCATCAGCCTTTGCCGCAGGCTTGTTATCCTTCTTGGCTGCCTGCTTTTCGGCAGGCTTCTTCTCAGCCGAAGGCTTTTCCTGTGCAGGCTTGGGCGCAGGCTTATTGTTTTTGGAAGCATAGTAAGGATCAAAGCTGTCCACCTGATTATTCTGTGAATAATGCTCGAGGATAATGTTCAACTCATCCTGTGTCACGCTTGCGGAAGGCTTTCTGGATGTTCCGAACTTGGTGCTTACAAATTCAGCAAGCTCCTGTCCCGAGATACCGAGGTCCTTTGCAACGTCATTTATTTTATTCTTTGTCTGTGTCTGTTTTGTACTCATAGGCTATAAGACCCTCCTAATATTACGTTACTGCCTTAAAAGTCCGCTGAGCTTTTTTGCAAAGCCCTCGTCGCATATTCCGATGACACCCGCTTTTCTGCCCGTTCCGAACTCTATCTCGGAAATTGTGCAGGGCAGCGTGTCAACAGCGACCGAACCTTTGTCAGCGAAAAATCTAACTTCTTTTTCCGTCTTCGGGGAAATATCCGATGCAAGAAAAACAGCCTTTGCTTTGCCCGTCTGAATGGATTCCTTCACCGAGTCAAAGCCCATAGTCATTCTTCCTGCCTTTCTGCATATGGTAAGCAGGTTGAATATTTTTTCTTTACTGCCGTTCATTCAGCTCTCTCTCCATCGTGTCGTAAACTTCGTCTGATATGCGGCATTCAAAGCTTTTTTCAAAGCGCTTTGCCTTTCTTGCAAGCTTCAGGCAGTTAATGTCCCTGCAAATGTACGCTCCCCTGCCCGGTTTTTTTCCTGTAAGGTCAAGAGATATCTCTCCCTCGGGGGACTTCACAGCACGGATAAGCTCTTTTTTCGGCTTCATCTCACCGCAGCCGAGACACATTCTCATAGGTATCTTTTTCACGCCTGCCACAATATCACCTCGTTTGATTTAATGCATACTTTATATTTCAATGCGGATCACTCCACAGGATTTTCAGGCTTAATGTCTATCTTGTAGCCTGTGAGACGGGCTGCAAGCTTGGCATTCTGACCCTTGTTTCCGATAGCGAGGGAGAGCTGATTGTTAGGTACGATAACTGTACACATCTTCTCTTCGCCCTCTGCGATATCCACTCTTACAACATCAGCGGGAGCAAGAGCCTTTGCGATAAATACGGCAGGGTCTTCGTCATAAACGATAATGTCTATCTTCTCGCCGCCGAGCTCTTCAACTATCTTGCTTATCCTTGAACGTCTGGGACCGATGCAGGCACCTACGCAGTCAACGTTGGGATCCTTGGAGCAAACGGCTATCTTTGTACGGGAGCCTGCTTCTCTTGCAATAGACTTTATCTCAACAACACCGTCGTATATCTCGGGGATCTCAAGCTCAAAAAGTCTCTTTACAAGGTCCTTGTGGGTACGGGATATCTTAACGGAAGGCTTTCTGTCGGGGGTTATGATTCCGACTACGTAAATTTTGACGATATCGCCCTCGGTGAGGACTTCACCGGGTATCTGCTCGTTCTTGTAAAGGTAAATCTCATTCTTGTCAACGAGGAGAACCGCATTTCCCGTAGCGGGCTCGACCTTCTGAACGGTGGCGGAGATTATCTCGTGGACCTTGTCCTTGTACTGAGCGATTATCTTTTCCTTTTCAAATTCCTTCACATCGTGTCTGATGGACTGCTTTGCATACTGAGCAGCAACTCTTCCGAACTTTGCGGTATCGAGCTTGTAGGGAACAGCGTCGCCGCATACGCAGTTGGGAACGATAGTGCGGGCTTCCTCAATGTTTATCTCGTTAAGGTCGATAGGCTCGTCATCAACAACGTTTCTCATTACGCATACATCGAATTTGTTCTGCGCTGGGTCGATATCAACGAGAAAATCATCGCAGTCGGGATATTCCTTTCTCACAGCCTTTAAAATACCCTGCTCTATCTTCTCAACAAGTGCGTCGAGGGGAATGTTGTTTTCATTGGCAAGACATTCCAGTGCATCAAAAAATTCCTTATTCATTTTTCTGTTATTCCTCCTGAAATTATATTATAAGTTATTCGTCGTTCAGAAATTCTTCGGGAAGCTCTTCATCGTCATAAAGC
>CAKSPU010000069.1 GCA_934486875.1 uncultured Oscillospiraceae bacterium | reverse complement strand
GCTTTATAAAGCAACCTGACGCAGAATGGGCTTATTTCAGCCGAGGATTTGTCTATAGGTTAATTGGTTATTAGTATCAGAAGCACGGACAGCTCAAAAACACCGTCGGCGCAGTTTACCGTGACCTTTCCGCCGTGCTTTCGGGCGATATGTTCAATGGAAAGAAGCCCCAGCCCGTGATTTTCGGGGTCAGCCTTTGATGTGGGAGGAATGGCATCGAATCTGGCAGTTTTGTCGGTGGGATTTGTAATTTTGATGAGCAGATATCCGTGGGACAGCCCCGATCTTACGCTGATATCTCCTCCGCCCTGCTTTATGCAGGCTTCAACAGCATTGTCAAGGGAATTTGAAAGAACAGTGCAAAGCTCCACATTGTCAAACTCCGAGGGTATCATACCTTCAAAACCGATCTTTCCATATTTCCCGAGCCTTTCGGATTTGTCCGAAAGAATGGCATCGGCAAGGTGATTTCCCGTGTGATACACCATAACGGGAGTATCCTCTATTTTCAGCAGTTCTTCAATGTAATGCTCCGCATCGCCTGTCTCGTTCATTTTTATAAGTGACAGCACCGAATGGAGATGATTTATATAATCGTGTCGGAATCTCCGCATATCCCCGTTGAGCCTGTCAAGGTGCTCGTAATGGGATATCTGCAAGCCGATCTGTGAATCGAGGAGACTTACGATATCCCGTGAATGGCGTGAAGCAAGGACGTTGAATATAAGCGACACGGTCACAGCGATGTTCAGTATCACGGATATCATAATAAGCACATCAAGCGCCAGTTCCTTTGTCCTTGACGGGATATCATAATTGTTCACCGCCGTAATGAAGCTGCAGCAGAACAGATTTGCGGCAATTAGCACATATATCCTTTTGGGTATATTTGCAAGAATGCTCTGATATTGGTGCCTCCCGAAATACCTGTTTATAAAAACAGCGGCAATGAAAAAGATGAGCCGTGTGCCCAGTGTTACAGCCGATTTGCAGGCATAGCTCCTGTCAGGGTCGATAACAGCGTCAATATTAGCCGAGAAAAAGGTCACTGCAATATCCGACACAAGCGCCGTGTAAAGATGCATAAGCTTTACTTTTTTAAACTGTATCAGAAAGCCCAGAATAAACGACAGGATCAGCGCTATCATAGGTATCCTGTTAAATGAATTTATCTGACAGTAAACGATAAGCACAGCCGCCGCAGTTACAACAGCTGATGAAGCCGCCAGCCGTTTGTGTGATACCCTTTCTCTGTCCACAGCGCTCGTTATCAGCACCGCCGACCACCAGAATATCAGAATGGAAGCAATATTCAAAGCGTATACCATAGTTTAAAGCTGCCCCTCATTGTGTTTCATAATATAATCCTGAAAAGCGGACCTGAACCCTGCATAATAAGTTTTTCCGATAATTGCCTTTTCGCCGTTGTCAAAGATTATTTCCTTGGAGGTGTGTGTCCTGATGTGGGCAAAACCAGCAATATATGAACGCTGGCAGCGGGCAAATCTGTCGGGCGGGAGCTGCCGCTCAACAGTCTTAAGGTGTGTGGCGATCTCATATGTATTGTCCGCAGTCCTGATTATGCAGTGCTTGAGCTTTGCCTCTGCGTAAATGATGTCCGAAGCCCTGACTGTGTAGCTCACATCGTCGCTCCTTATTACTATAAGGCTGTCAAGCTCGGTGCTTTTTACATAATCGTCCATTGCCTTAAAAAACTTCTCCCTGTCAACAGGCTTGCTCAGAAAACGGAAGGTGTCCACCTCGAAAGCATCAAGAGCCACCTCGGGAAATGCGCTTATAAAAATGATTATGCAGTCATTGTTCAGCGCACGGATCTTCCTTGAAGTCTCCATTCCGTCAAGATCGTTCATCTGATAGTCCATAAAAATTATATCATACCTGTCCGCACAGGGGAGAAGCTCCCTGCCGTCGGAATATTGGTCGCATACTATATCAATATGCCTTGCCCTTGAATATTCGTTCAGAAGCGCACATATCTCGTTTCTGAAAACATTTTCATCATCGCACAAAGCGGCTCTCATCACCATCACCCCGAATAATTATAGCACATTTTCCGACTCTCCGCAAGCCTTCATTCCCTTAAAAGGTCACTTTGTCGGAAAAATGTCGATATTCCTTCTTAATAAGATTACAATTCAAGTAACAATTAATAATACTAATTCTCAATCAACCTATAGACAAACTCTCGGCTATAATAAGTTCATTCTGCGTCAAGCTCCCTTGTCAGGCGACAGCCTGTCTGCGGTCGCTTTCCTTGACTGAACTTATTCTATCTGTCGATTTTGTCTATAGAACGATCGAGAATTAGTATAAGGAGGGAAAAAGTATGACTTTCATCGAGTATATTTGCGGCTTTATTTTCGGTAGATAAGGAATTGATGACATAATGAACATTATAACAAAGCAATGGTTTGAGCAAAGGGATCTGCTTTCATACAAAACAAGGGTGGAGCAAAAAAAGCTGCCCGAGCTTATAGCATATGTGCAGAAAAATATTGATTCTGTGGGATTGTGCGCCGTTGACGACATCATTTTTTCGGTGGAGGAAGAGGTGAGCGAGCCTGATGTATCAATTGTGAACGTTGAGCTGCTCATACCCGTGAACAAGAATTTCCGCAGCAGCAGCCGATATGTTTTCAAGCCCGTGTTCCGCCTTGAAAACGCAGTGCTTGCAAAGTACTGCGGACAGTTTGACAATCTGGACGATGCCCACCGCAAGCTGAACGAATATCTTATCTGCAACAGAATGCAGCCCATTACAAAGGTATATCACGTCCTCAGGAGTCTCCGTGAGGATAATGGCGTGATAGATATGTTCGTGGGCGTAAACGGAAATGTTTCATAAAAAGTCGGCTCGTAAAACGGGTCGGCTTTTTTTGTCTTCAGAATATCGACATAATTCAATTAAACCATACAACAATTTACAAAATATACGCTGACTTTTGTTGACTTTAGGGTATGAAAGTGATATAATCAAAAAAGTTATGCTTTACCTTATTAATTTGTAAAGGTCGGGGTATTTTGGAAAATATAATAAATCTTAAGGATATAGAGGTCGTTTTCGAGGACGGCGAGCGTATCCTTAAAAAAATCAATCTTGATATCAGGGATAAGGAGTTTGTGACCTTTCTCGGACCTTCGGGCTGCGGAAAGACCACAACGCTCAGAATAATCGGCGGCTTTCTGGAGCCTACAAGCGGAGATGTTTTCTTCGAGGGCAAAAGGATAAACGGACTGCCGCCCTACAAAAGGAACGTAAATACCGTGTTCCAGCGTTATGCGCTGTTTCCCCACCTTAACGTTTACGAAAACATCGCATTCGGACTTAAAGTAAAAAAGCTCCCCGATAAGGAAATTGTAAGACGGGTAGGGGAGATGCTGGAGCTTGTAAACCTCAAAGGCTTTGAAAAGCGCTCAGTGAGCCGTCTTTCGGGCGGTCAGCAGCAGCGTGTCGCAATTGCCCGTGCTCTTGTAAATCACCCTAAGGTGCTGCTGCTTGATGAGCCTCTCGGCGCTCTTGACTTAAAGCTCCGAAAGGGAATGCAGGTGGAGCTCAGAAAAATACAGCAGGCTCTGGAGCTTACATTCATCTATGTCACCCACGATCAGGAGGAAGCCCTCACAATGAGCGATACCGTTGTTGTAATGAACAACGGAAATATACGGCAGATAGGCTCTCCCACGGATATCTACAACGAGCCTGTAAATGCATTCGTTGCGGACTTTATCGGCGAAAGCAATATCATAAACGGAATTATGCCCGAGGACTGCGTTGCGGAATTTTCGGGACATCGCTTCAAATGTGTGGACAAGGGCTTTGAGAAAAACGAAAAGGTGGACGTTGTTATCCGTCCCGAGGATATAAAGATAATCCCGCCCGAAAAGGCAAAGCTTACGGGCATCGTTGAATCGGTGGTGTTCAAGGGCGTTCACTACGAAATGACCGTTGACGGAATGGAGCACAAATGGATAATCCACTCCACCCTCCACGAGCCTGTCGGCACTATGATAGGAATGGACATCGCCCCCTTTGATATCCACATAATGAAAAAAAGCGAGGAATGAGCATATGAAAACAAAATGGGTATCGGCTCCATACCTTGTGTGGATGACCGTTTTTATCGCCGTTCCTCTTCTGATGATAGCCGTTTTCGCATTCACCTCAGATGACGGCGGATTTACAATAAAAAATATACAGGACGTTGGGCAGTACGCAAATATTTTCTTACGCTCCATATGGCTCTCTGTCATAGCGACCGCAATATGCCTTGTTATGGCGTACCCCGTGTCGTTCATTCTCTCACGAATGGAAAAGCATAAGCAGGCAACGATGCTTATGATAGTAATGCTGCCTATGTGGATGAACTTTCTTCTGAGAACATACGCCTGGATGACCCTCCTCGGCAACAACGGCGTTATAAATCACCTTCTTGGGCTTATGGGAATAGGTCCCTTAAAGCTCATAAACACTGCGGGGGCAGTTGTTCTCGGAATGGTCTATAATTACCTGCCCTTTATGATTCTGCCCCTTTACTCGGTAATGGTGAAGATAGACAAAAGCGTTATTGAAGCGGCCTCCGACCTTGGGTGCAGCAGCTTTGCCACCCTTTTCAGAGTGATAGTTCCCCTCAGTCTCCCCGGAATAACCTCGGGCATAACAATGGTTTTCGTCCCCGCCATATCCACCTTTATAATCTCACGAATGCTGGGCGGCGGCTCCAATCTGCTCATAGGCGACCTTATCGAGATGCAGTTTCTTGGAAATGCCTACAACCCCCATCTCGGAGCGGCGATATCCCTCGTTCTTATGGTCATAATCCTTGTAATAATGACTGTGATGAACCAGTTCAGCCCTGACGACCAGGTGCTTATTTAAGGAGGGGCGGAAATGAAAAAGCTTGGAAAAATATACCTTGCCTTTGTGCTGTTTTTTCTTTATGTTCCCATTTTCGTGCTCATCGTTTTTTCATTCAACGAGTCAAAGAGCCGAAGCGTTTTCAGCGGCTTTACCCTCGACTGGTACAGAAAGCTGTTTCAGAATGACATAATAATCTCCTCCCTCGTGAACACGATAATAATCGCAGTTCTTGCAAGTATAATCTCCACTGTACTCGGAACTCTTGCGGCTATCGGCATAAACGGAATGAGGAAAGTCCCCAAGGCTGTTGTAATGAACATAACCAATATGCCTATCATCAATCCCGAGATAGTAACGGGCGTGTCCCTTATGCTGCTTTTCGTGTTCTTTGCGGCACGAATGAATCTGGAATTTGGCTTTGTTACCCTGCTCATCGCCCATATCACCTTTGATGTGCCCTATGTTATCCTGAATATAATGCCGAAATTCAGGCAGATGGACCCCCACCTTTACGAAGCCGCACAGGACCTTGGCTGCAACCCCTTCAGCGCATTTGTCAAAGTAGTTCTCCCCGAGATAATGCCCGGCGTTGTCAGCGGCTTTCTTATGGCGTTCACCTATTCTCTCGACGATTTTGTTATCAGCTATTTCACAAGCGGCTCTTCCTCCCAGACCCTCCCCGTCACCATTTATTCAATGACAAGGCGAAAGGTGTCCCCCGAGATAAATGCACTTTCCACCATAATTTTCGGGGTGGTTGTAATTATCCTTATCGTGAAGAACGTTATCGAGCTGAGACAGATGAAGAAAAAGGAGGCGTGACGGTATGAGAAAGATCTCTGCAATAATAGCGGCAATGCTTTCCGCAGCAATGCTCTGCTCCTGTTCAGCCGATGTTCCCGAAGAGACAGCGGAAGAGGAAGAGGACACCCCCGCCCAGACCCTTACCGTTGACGACCCCGATTACTACACCCGCTTCAAAGGGCAGAACATCTCCATAAATGTCTATAACTGGGGCGAATATATCTGCACGGGAGCGGACGAGGGTACACTTAATGTCAACGCCGAATTTACAGACCTCACGGGCATAAAGGTGAACTACACCAACTACGCCACCAACGAGGAGCTTTATGCCAAGCTGAAAGGCGGCGGAGCGTCATATGATATCATAATCCCCTCGGATTATATGATAAACAAGATGATAAAGGAAAAAATGGTGCAGAAGCTTGACTATGAAAATATCCCGAATTTCAAGTACATTATGCCCAATTTCCGAAATCTCGAATATGACCCCGAAAATGAATATTCCGTGCCCTACACCTGGGGAACGGTGGGTATCATCTATGACGAAACGATGATAGACATTCCCCCCGAGGACATCGACTGGGACATTCTCTGGAACGAGGATTATCTTGACAATATCCTTATGTTCGACAATCCCCGAGATGCATTCGCCATTGCCGAGATAAAGTGCGGCTATTCCCTGAACACCGAGGACAGCGACGAGCTTATCAAAGCCGCCGACGAGCTGAAAGCCCAGAAGCGGATAGTCCAGGCATACGTTATGGACGAGATATTCGACAAAATGGGAGCGGGCGACGCACTCATAGCGCCCTACTACGCAGGCGATGCACTGACCATTATGGAGGAGAACGATTCCCTTAATTTCGTTGTTCCAAAAAGCGGCACCAATCTTTTTGTTGACGCAATGTGCATACCCATCTCCTCCAAGCAGAAGGAAGCAGCGGAAATGTACATCAACTTTATGTGCGAGCCCGATATCGCCTATGCGAACATCGACTACATCTGCTACTCCACCCCGAATTCGGGCGCATTTGATAAGCTTGACGAAGAAGTTCGTACAAACCCCATATCCTATCCCGATGAGGATTTCATTGCAGAAAAGACCACGGTTTTTGTAAATCTTTCCGACGAGGCAAATTTGCAGATGCAGACCCTCTGGACAGAAATGAAGTCCGCCGAGGAAGAGGACGCAAACACCTGGATAATGCCTGCATTCCTCATAGCCTGCGTTGTCTTTATGATAGCTGTGCAGGTGAGAAGATATATAAAGAGCAAAAAGGATATTTTTTAATATGCATTTATACCCGACTGTGAGAATTTTTACGGCACAGTCGGGTATTTTTATTTGCATAGGGCGGGGGAATGTGGTATAATGGGGAAGAGAAGTTGTTCGTACAATTGGAATTTGTGCGTCATATCACTGTAGGGGACGGGTTTCCCGTCCCGTTTGTCTATGATTGATTTGTTTGGGGTGATATTTAATTTTGCTTGGGTTTGTAAGAGAGAATGCAAAGGGACAACCTAAGGGGAGGAAGAAAAAATAAACCCAACAAAAATGCGGATTTCTCCCTCTCCTAATGGTTTTCCCTCTGCACTCTCTTTCCCTTACCTCTCCCTCTTTCCGCATTTTTACATATAGGGAGAATATACTTTTACTTTTGCTATAACATAGCTTTGTTCCAAGCCTTTCACCTATTTCCTCCCATTTGCAATTTCTAAATTAAACTATGGGGCATACGTCCACAC
>CAKSPU010000068.1 GCA_934486875.1 uncultured Oscillospiraceae bacterium | reverse complement strand
TCAGAGGACGATCCCTATGGACTTATTGCCAAGCTTGCGGAATATGACATAGAATTTGAAACTCCGCACTATATTCCCGATGGATTTACTTTGGGTCATATTGGAAATAACGAAAATTCAAGTGCAACCTCTGTAACTTTCGATTTTTACAACGGTGAGCAAAGTATAAATATCTCCTATGATAAATTTCATAATGAAGTTGGACAAATCGGAATACCGAGCGACCACTACAATATTTCTGAGACAGAAGTAAACGGTTCTCTTGCGATAGTTTCAAAAGAAGATAATCAATATACAATTACATTTGAAAAGGATAAAACTGTATTTTTTATGTTCACGCAAGATGTTCCATATGACGAATGTGAAAAAATAGTTGAATCAATAAAATGACAGGAGGAAAATAAAGGTGAATAAAAAAGCATTACAAAAATCATTGACAGCAGTTATTGTCATTGCAGTTATAGGTATTATAATTTCTTTGGCTGTTTTCAATGCCACGAAGGATACTGATGCCGAAAATAACAATGAAACGATCATAACAGACCAAAGGCTCAATGACGGCACATTTTATTTAAACAGTGATATAAACAGCGTTAAATTTGTTATCTCAAACGAAAGCTTACAGTTAATTGCTGACGATAAGGGAGCTATGCAGGAGCTGTATAATTTAATTGCTGATAATAATAACGCATTTAAGGCTAATTTCAATTTTGATGATTGGTATGAGCAAATATGCAGTGAGTGGAGCGTTCCAAAGCCTTATATGATATATCTGAACGGCTTTGGAGACTTGAATGTTGCATGGGATATTGTTTATGACGGGGAGGACGGAAGCGTAGTTGGTTATTACAGCGGCGATTATATTGACGAAAATAATTTCGATTATAACGGCTGCCGCTTTACAAGGGTCGTGTAGTTATAAATTCCCCCGAACAATATGAGCTATTGTTCGGGGGACTATATTTTAATTTTACTGATCTTCATTCTGATATTTCTTTGCAAGAATTTCGCTCAAAGTAATGCTCCGCATATCAGCATTATCCGTCTCGTATAATTTCCTCTGAACGATATGTTCAAGCGCCGTTTCCTCCTCGGAGGAAATATGTCCGTAAAGCTTTTCAGCCGCAGGCAGAGCATCAGCGGAAAGCTCCGAAAACATCGTTATATCCACAGATGAAAGGGAGCCGTCAAGGTATCGTCCGATGTTGTATTCCGCAATGAGCCTGTCAGCATTTGAAAAGCTCAGAGCGGCAAACATCACGGTAAAAGCGGTCACGGCAAATTTGGGCAGATTGAATTTCTCCCAAATAACCGAAATAATTATCCCGATAAACAGCACTCCCAGCAGGAGCATAAACCAGCTTGTGTAAAATCTCAGCCTTGTAAGTCCGTAAACGCTGATGTACATACCCATTTTGCTGATAGCGGTGATTATGAGCAGAACGGTGAATACGCAGAGGGTCACGGTCATAGCTTTGAGGAATTTGGACTTTTTTCCCTCCTCATTTAACTTTGAGAAAAGATTGATGCCGATTATCACCGCAAGGTCAATGACCGAAACTATGCACAGCTGAAAAAATCCCTGCCTTGCGTATGCGGAATAGCTTTCCGTGTCCGCAGGGAGTCTTGAAACAAATGCGGACAGGAAATAGGAAGCCTGTGAAAAGAAAAATATCACATACATCACGCACAGGGGAACTGCGGAAAATGCCGCCGCAGAAGCGGGAACGAACCGCAGCGAGCCTGCCATATGTCGCCAATTATCATCGCTGTGAGCTGCTTCATTTTTATGTCTGCGGAACATTGAAAAAAGATAAGATCCCACAGGCAGCCCGATGACCAGCTGCACCGCAAAAATGATGACCGACCGCAGCCCACCGTCAGCAAATGACGAAAGTATCTCCGCAAAGCCGTTGTCAGCACTCATAAGCAGAACGCCCACTGCAATGGTCGATGGCAGAGCGATAGCAAGACCCAACAGAGCATTTGCCGCCGTCTTTCCTGCCGAACCCTTTTCTGCGGCGGACTTGATAGCTTTGGGGCAGGAGCCTATCTCATCAAAAGGACGTAAAGCGGCAGCGAACATATCAGCAGGGAAAAGCCTGCGTATTTTTTCAAATCTGCCGTCCGTGTCCGCAAGGCTGTCATATACAATTATCATAGCCGAAAAAACAAAGCAAAGGGTCTGTATCAGCAGATTTGCGCTTATAAAAATATTTGCGGCAAACAATATGCATAAAACAGTGCGAAGCGCCTTTAAGGGCGTTATTTTTCTGCCGTTTTTAAAGCAGAAGCCGAAGATCACCGTAAATATCAGAAAAGCCGCCGCACCCGACCCCATTCGTCCGCTTATCAGAAACGGAGCGGCAAAGCACTTGATAAAGCCGTATCCCAGTCCCACAGCCGCAAACGAAAGTATCATCTCCCGCCTTGAAAATACGTCCTTTCCCTGTTCCCCGGCCAAATGACCCATAGGAATGATATCAGCATTATTCATCATCATTTTCACTCTCCCCACGAACATATTCAAGAATATCTCCGGGCTGGCAGTCAAGAACTTCGCAGAGCTTTTCAAGGGTGGAAAACCGCACAGCCTTAGCCTTGCCCGTTTTCAGAATAGACAGATTAGCCTGAGTTATGCCTATTTTTTCCGCAAGCTCACCCGAGCCTATCTTCCTTTTCGCCATAACCACATCAAGATTTACAATTATTGCCATACCGCTTCACCTCAAATCGTAAAGTCATTTTCTTCACGGAGCCGAACAGCCTCTTCAAAGCAGTTCTTGATGACCCTGAGTATAAGTCCGAAGAAAGCAGCCCCGAAGGTGATAACGAAAACAATTATCCTGAACCGTGCAAAAATAAGCGTAATGACCGAAATGATAAAGCAGCAGTAGGACAATATCCGCAGAAGCTTAATGTTCCCGTTTACAAAAACATCGCCCTTTCTAATATTCTCCACCAGCCTGTCGAGAACGAACAGTATCACAAACCCCACTCCGGCGCAGGAGTAAAACGTGATGAGCAGCGGTATAGTAACATCGTCACTCATAAGTGAGACCTGCCTGTAAATTTTCGCCCCGTATGGCATAATAAAAAGAGAAATGAAGCAAAGGACCATCGCCGTTTTGATAAGAATGCCTGTCAGTTTTATTGATCTGTTGTTGCCTGTCAACTCAAAGACCGCCTTTCATAAATTCATTATCTGAATTATAGCACATCAAAATGCGTTTGTCAATATATTTTTATTGAAAAACGATAATTTTTATCCGAAATACAAAAAACGCAGATAACCGTACAGCTATCTGCGAATTTGAAGTGCTATTTATACAGCTTATCCTCTGGGCTTAAAAACGCTGAGACCCAGCTTCAGCCTTACCATATCCTTGTGCTCAGGCTTTACCATATAATAAACATAGCTTTCGATAACGTTCAGAGGGTGTATCGTCCTGCCCTCTATCTTGAACTGGTCATATCCAAGAGGAACATATTTGTTGTAAAGAGTGTCGGGAGTAACGTGAGTGGAAAAATTTGTGGTTTCAAGGAAATTCATCTGAATAGCCTCGCAAACAAAAGGCTTTTCCTGCTGAACATTGAGCTGCATACCGCCCATACCCTGAAAAGAGTTGATAGTGGAGCGCTGAATCTGCTGTTTGCCGAGGAAGCTGTAATGCTCGCCTCTGCGCTTGCAGTCGGGGAAGCAGTAGGGACAAACCAGAACTTCAAGTCTCTTGCGGTACTTCTCGGGAATTTCCGCAAGCGCCTCCATATTGTTGTTCCAGTTGTAGTCAAGCACAACAAGGCTGTAGTCCTTTTCAAGCTCCTTGATAAGCCCGTCCATATCCCTTATCTGCTTGCAGGTGGAGGAGGTTATCTTGTATTTGGGGAAATTCTTTCTGATGTGGTCCTCAACTATCTGAGTGTTGACAATAGCCTCATTCAGCCCGTTGTCCGCAAGCTCCAGAAGCCTGTTGCAGAACCTGTCATTTATGTGCTCCTCGGTAATGTGGGGATTTGTAAAGGTAAAACGACAGGGGATACCTCTTGAATTAAATTCATCGAGCACCTTTTTAATAACATCTTCCGAAGCATAACCGTTTATATTTCTTCCGCCGTTCCATACCGCAGGGGGGAAGCAGCCGTAAACAGATGCAATCTCCACGCCGTCATAAAAATACTCAGGGTGCGCCTTTATCATATCAATGAGAGCAAGATTAAGAGGACCGTGGGACCAGAAATCGGGAAGATGAAATTTAACGCTCATTTATAAAAACTCCTTAAAAGAAATTGATGTCTTATAATATTTTAACATCTGTATTCTCATATGTCAAGCAGAAATCCCTTATCTGTAATATTTTTCCAAAAGCTCCTTAACGGGAATACCGTCAATGCTCATACCGGATATCTGACATGAGCTTATGGAAAGCCCTTCAAGGTTGCAGTTTTCGAGTACAGCACCCGACAGGTCGCAGCCCTTGAAAGAGCATCTGTTCATATCGGCACTTTCAAACTTGCCCCGCTGAATATCGCCGTTTTGCATTCTGAGTCCCGAAAGCGAAACATCATTGAAAGCGGAATTAGCCATATTTGCGCTTTCGACCGTGGTGTCCTCCAGCATAACATTTTCAAGCTGAGCCGAAATCATATTGCAGCCGCTTACGGTTATCTCGGAGAAATCGCAGTCAACAGCGGAAACAGCGTTAAAGTTGCAGCCTGCGATGTTGGAGTAGGAATAATCGCAGTCACGGCATATGTCTATCTTCTGATTTTGCAGATTCATTTTTAAAAATCCTCCTTGTTATAAAAATCGGCGACATACGCCCATATGAGGGTATGCCGCCGACGGAATATCAGTCAGAGCTGATTACTTTTCAGCGATAACATCAACGCCGGGAAGAACCTTGCCCTCGAGGTATTCGAGAGAAGCACCGCCGCCTGTGGAGATGTGGGACATCTTGTCAGCGAAGCCGAGCTGCATAACAGCCGCAGCGGAGTCGCCGCCGCCGATGATAGTGGTAGCGTCTGTGTCAGCAAGAGCCTGAGCCACAGCGATAGTACCCTTAGCAAGAACAGGGTTCTCGAAAACGCCCATAGGACCGTTCCAAACAACAGTCTTAGCGGACTTTACAGCCTCAGCAAAGAGAGCCTGAGTCTTGGGACCGATATCAAGACCCATCTTTTCAGCGGGGATAGCGGAGGAGTCAACATACTCAACAGCGATCTCAGCGTCGATAGGATCGGGGAAAGCAGCCGCAACAGCAGTATCAACGGGAAGAAGAAGCTTCTTGCCGAGCTTTTCAGCCTTAGCCATCATTTCCTTGCAGTAATCGATCTTCTCGTCGTCAACGAGAGAAGTACCAACCTCGTAGCCCTTAGCCTTGAGGAATGTGTAAGCCATACCGCCGCCGATGATAAGTGTGTCGCACTTGTCGAGGAGGTTGTTGATAACGTTGAGCTTGTCAGCGACCTTAGCACCGCCGAGAATAGCAACGAAGGGACGAACGGGATCCTCAACAGCATTGCCGAGGAACTTGATCTCCTTCTGCATAAGGTAGCCTACAGCGGTTTCCTTAACGAACTTTGTAACGCCTGCTGTGGAAGCGTGAGCACGGTGAGCGGAGCCGAAAGCGTCCATAACGAATACCTGATTGTCAACGAGATCGCCGAGCTCCTTGGAAAGGTTCTCGCCGTTCTTTGTCTCGTCAGCGCCTCTGAAACGTGTATTCTCGAGAACAACGATCTCGCCGTCCTTCATCTCAGCAACAGCCTTCTTGGCATTCTCGCCTACAACGTTGTCATCAGCAGCGAAAACGACCTTAGTATCAACGAGTTCAGCAAGTCTGTCAGCAGCAGCCTTAAGAGAGAACTTAGCCTCGGGGCCGTTCTTGGGCTTGCCCAGGTGAGAGCAGAGAACAACCTTGCCTCCGTCGGAAATGAGCTTCTTGATAGTGGGAAGAGCAGCCTGGATCCTGTTATCGTTAGTGATAACACCGTCCTTCATAGGAACGTTGAAATCAACTCTTACGAGAACCTTTTTGCCCTTAACGTTAATGTCGTCAACAGTGACCTTGTTTAATCCTGCCATTGGTATGACATCCTTTCGTAAATTGATACGGTTAATAACCGTTTGGCATACAAGCCATTACATATATTTTATACCATTTTCGGAAAATTTGCAATAGTTTTCGGGAATTTTTTGACTTTTGCCCCGAAAATTTTACCGGATTCTGTGGTCAATGACCCTCTTGGTTTTCTTCTCGCTTCTGGGGAGTGTTCCCTCGGGAACGACCGTGACCTTGGGAGTAACGCCGATAAGTGACCTGAACAGCTCGGTTATCTTCTTTTCGGTGGCTTCAAAATTAACTCTGCCCTCAGCCTCGGCAGTCAGCAGCATAACGTCCTTGTTCTTTTCCTCATCGTGAGCGATGTTTATGCTGTATTCGCTCTTAACGCCGTCGATCCTCTTAAGGATCTCCTCCACCTGGCTTGGGAACATATTAACGCCGTGAACCTTGAACATATCGTCGCTTCTGCCCTTGATGGTGTCAATGCGGGGATAGCTTCTGCCGCAGGAGCACTTTTCGGGAATGATGCGTGAAATGTCGTGGGTGCGGAAGCGGAGCAGGGGAGCGCCCTCCTTGACGAGTGTTGTAATGACGATCTCGCCCTCCGTGCCGTCAGGAACAGGCTTGCCTGTTTTCGGGTCGATTATCTCAATGTAAATGTAATCGTCCCAGTAATGTATTCCCGTTTCCTCGGAGCAGGTGATGCCGATTCCGGGACCGTAGATTTCCGTCAGACCGTAAATATCATAAAGCTCTATGCCAAGCCCCTCGGAGATAGATCTTCTCATCTTGTCGCTCCATCTCTCCGAGCCGATAATGCCCTTTTTGAGGAATATCCTGTCCTTAATGCCCCTCTTGTTTATCTCCTCCGCCAGCAGCAGCGCATAGGAAGATGTGGCAGTGATAACAGTCGATTTAAGGTCCATCATCATCTGGAGCTGCTTTTCGGTGTTGCCGGGACCCATTGGGATAGCCATAGCCCCCAGCTTTTCGCAGCCGTTCTGGAAGCCGATACCCGCAGTCCACAAGCCGTAGCCGGGGGTTATATGTATCCTGTCCTTTTTGGTAATGCCCGCAGTCTCGTAGCATCTTGCGAACATAATTGCCCAGTCATCAACGTCCTTGGCGGTGTAGGGTATGATAACAGGCTTGCCCGTAGTTCCCGAAGATGAATGGATACGAACGATATCCTCATCGGGAACTGCCTGAATGCCCAGAGGATAAGCATTTCTCAGGTCATCCTTGCTTGAAAAGGGGAGCTTTTCAAAGTCCTCCTGTGATCTCACCCCGTCAATGCCCATTTCACGGTACATTTTTCCATAGTAGCTGTCAGTTTTGATAAGCCGCTGGATCTGAGCGTTTACCTGTTCGAGCTGAACCTTGTTGAGCTGCATAAAAAAGCCTTCTTTCATAATAATTATAATTTGGCGGCGTGTCGCCGCAGCCACCGTAGAGATAAATCTCTGGAGATAAATCTCTGGAGATAAATCTCTGGAGATAAATCTCTGGAGATAAATCTCTGGAGATAA
>CAKSPU010000067.1 GCA_934486875.1 uncultured Oscillospiraceae bacterium | reverse complement strand
AGTGAGATAACTCATAGCTCATTGGCTCTTTCATTTCTGGCTATTCGGCTTAATTACAGTTTTCATGCTTCTACTTTTGGAAGTCAAGATAATGACAAATGGGTATTGACATTTTTGGAGAATGGGTATATAATAGAGACATAAAAGAAATAAATACAATCGTGCACAAAATGAGCCCCTGAGAAACTGCCATTTCTCAGGGGCTCTGACCATTATTTAAAAAGGCGGCTGACCTTCAGGCTTGCTGCTGTCTTACTTATCGCCGTCAAGCCATTTGCATATGTAGTATGCTACTACACTCGCCGTTGTTATTATAACATAATTGGTTTTTTATGTCAAATGTTGTATGATTTTTTGCCTTACGTGATCTACGTAGGGCATTTTTTATTAATTTTGCGCAAATTAGAACATATGTTTTTGTGTAATAGAACAAAGTTTTTATAAATTTGCAAAAAAGGCTTGACTTTTGGGAACGGATGTGCTATTATATAAACACATCAAACAGATGTTCCGAAAATGCAGGCTCTTTGGACGAGATGTTCCGATAATATTACTGCTGTATGGGATTTTTGCTGCTTCATAGTAGAACATAAGTTTTAATTTTATCAAAGGGACTTGGGATTTTTGGAACGGAGATTTTTTTTAACCCATTATATCGAACATATGTTTTTAGAGAGGAGTGCTTGAAATGGTTATTCGTGAAAAATGTGTATGCCCTGTGTGCGGGGACGAGGTTTTGTCGGAAGAGGTTGGGAGATTTGATATGTGCCTTGACTGCTTCGCTGATTCCATTTCCTCGGAGGTGACGGAAAGTGTGCTTTTCGATTTCCTGAGAGAGTACGGCAGGGAGTTTCGGGATTTCATCAGAGACAATTACGAATACTGAGGTGACGGGGTATGAGGAAGATAACAAAAAAAGCTGTGCTGAATGAGCTGGCGGCTATTGCGTTTTCCGATTTTTCCAAATTTGCCAAGGTAGCTTTGGACGAAAAGGGTGAACAGGTCATTATTCTCACAGACACGGCAAAATTATCCGCTGACAGCAGAAAGGCGCTTTGCTCGGTGAAAGCCGGCACGAAAGGGATAGAGATAAAGCTTTACGACAAGCTGAGGGCGCTGGAGATCTTAGGGCGGGTATGCGGCATTTACGGCGGTGAGGACGAGGACGAAAAGTCGGCTATTGCGGAGCTGAGAAGCTTATTTGAGGGGAGTGATGTGTTCGGTGAAGGAATTGTTTCTGACTCCTAAGCAGACGGAAATTATGCGGATATCCACTCACGAGCCGAAAAGGTGGAACATTTCGGTGGGGGCGGTGAGGTCGGGAAAGACCTATCTCGATTATTACCGCATTCCCAACAGGATACTGGCGGCTGACGGCAAGGGGGCTGTGGCGCTGGTGGGAAACACCGAGGGAAGTGTGGCGAGAAACATTATCGACCCTATGCGGCAGATGTTCGGGGAAAAGCTGGTCGGCAGGGTAAAAAGCGGCGGCACGGTAAGGCTTTTCGGCAGGGAATGCTTCATTTTCGGGGCGTACCGCAGCGGCTGTGCGGACAAGATGCAGGGACTGAGCCTTTCATACTGCTACGGTGATGAGATGACGACCTGGAATGAGGACGTTTTTAAGATGATAATGTCAAGGCTTGACAGACCCAACTCCATTTTTGACGGGAGCTGCAATCCTGCGTCGCCAAATCACTGGCTGAAAAGATTCATTGACGAGGGGGTGAAAAACGGGTCGGTGAGGGCTTCACATTTCACCATTGACGATAATCCAACGCTGAGACCGTCTTTTGTTCGGATGCTGAAAATGAATTATGCGGGAAGTGTTTATTATGACAGGTTTATCCTCGGAAAGTGGATAAGCGCTGAGGGGGTCATTTACAGAGACTTTGCGGATTCGGCAGGTGACTTTATTCTCAAAAGAACAGATCCACATAACATCATTATGGCTGATGTGGGGGTGGACTTCGGCGGGAACGGCTCGGCTACGGCTTTCAATCTGACGGGGTACACGGCAGGGTACAAAAGGATAATCACGCTTGACGAGTATTACAAAAAGGGCATTGTCTCCCCTGCTGAGCTGGAGAGGGATTTTGTGAGGTTTATAAGAAAATGCCTGAAAAGCTATCCCTGTCTGAGGGACGTTTACTGCGACAGTGCGGAGCAGGTGCTTATAAGGGGGCTCCAGAATGCGGCAAGGCGTGAACGTCTGCCTGTGGAGATACACAATGCGAGAAAGGGGGACATCGGGCAGCGTATCAGATTTTACACATCTATGATGAGCTGCGGTCAGTACAAAATTGCCGCAAGGTGCGTCAACACCATTAAGGCTTTCTCCGAGGCGGTATGGGAGCAGGGCGGCACGGACAGGCGGCTTGATGACGGGTCGGTGAATGTGGACAGTCTCGATGCACAGGAATATTCCACGGAGAGGAGAATGAACGATATTCTCGGGGCTCAGAAATGATCTGAAAGGAGTGATGAAATTGGGCAATATCATTTTCGGGGCGGCTAAGGCTTTCCCGCAGATGAAAATTCCGACAGAAGAGGATTTTTACAGAAATGTGATATCGGTCTGCGGCAGTATTTACAGGGGTGAGCCGCCCTGGGCATATGTGAAGAGGTCGGGGCTTTACGGCAAGGGTGAGAGGCGTATGGCTCAGCTTGGGTGCGCAAAGGTGCTTTGCGACAGTCTGGCGGCGCTCACCTTTTCAAGTCAGGCGGATATTTTCTGCGATAACAGGGCGCAGCAGGATTTTGCTATGAAGATCCTACAGGAAAACGGATTCTGGGAAAAGGCTCCCTCTTTCTTTTCAAGAGCTTATGCGCTGGGCGGCGGTGCGCTGAAAATCTACATTGACGGCGGCAGGGTCTGCATCGACTATATTTCCGCCGAAGATTTCATTCCCACGGGCAGCGGCAGAGGAGGCATTTCCGAGGGCATTTTCGGAAGCAGATTTTTACGTGGGGGCAGGGAATTTATCCTGTTTGAGCGCCACGGCATCAGTGACGGACACGTTGTTATCGACAGAAAGCTTTATGAGATCGGAAACGGGGCGATGTCATTGGAGGTGCCTGTGGAGGAGGTCTTTGAGGGGCTTTCGGAAAGTGACGAATTTCCCGAAATGGACGTGCCGATGTTTGCGTACTTTCGTCCTGCGGGGGACAACAATCTTTCGGAGGGGTCCCTCCTTGGACTCAGCTGCTTTGCAAACTGCACGGACACCCTTAAGGCGCTGGACATTGCTTTTGACAGCTTTTCACGTGAATTTGTGCTGGGCCGCAAGAGGATAATCGTGCCGAGCTCCTGCATTCGGACGGTGGTCGACCCTGACACGGGCAGGATAAGCAGATATTTTGACGCTGACGATGAGGTGTATCAGGCGCTCAAATGCGATGAGGACAGTGACCTTAAGATCACTGACAACACCTGCGAGCTTCGTGTTTCGGAGCACGTTGACGCTATCAATGCTCTGCTTGACATTCTCTGCTTCCAGTGCGGTCTCTCTTCGGGCACTCTTGCTTTCAACAGCTCCGGCGGCATACGCACGGCGGCGGAAGTCAAGAGTATGGAGACGAGGACGGAAATTACGATGCAGAACAACCGATGTCTTGCGGCGGAGCTTCTTGAAAGCACTGTGAGATGCATTATCCGCTGCGGTCAGATGTGCGGGGAGCTTCCTTCGGGGGAGGTGAATGTGAGGGTAAGCTTCTCGGACAGGCAGACGGTGGACAAAAGCGAGGTGATAGACAGGAACATAAGGCTTGTGGAGGCGGGTCTTATAAGCCGTGTTTCGGCTGTTATGGCGGCTCTTGAATGCTCCGAGGAGGACGCTTTAAAGGAGCTTGAAAAAATCGAAAAGGAAAGGGGTATTGCAAAATGAACGAGGAAATTATGACGGAGGAGCTTTCTTCCGAGGAAGAAAATGCTCCCGAAAATGAAGTTG
This sequence comes from uncultured Oscillospiraceae bacterium, assembly GCA_934486875.1. Lineage (GTDB taxonomy): Bacteria > Bacillota > Clostridia > Oscillospirales > Ruminococcaceae > Huintestinicola. The sequence continues at coordinate 4,576 of CAKSPU010000067.1, read as the reverse complement.
TCGCCGCTCCCGATGAGGACGGCGGAGAGGCGGATATTTCCCGTGAGGAGGAGCTTGAAAATGCTCTTGCGGCGGCAAGGAGCGAGAATGAATATCTGAAAGCCAAATGCATATGCGCTGAGATAGGCGTTCCTGCGGCTATGACGGAGGATATCATTTGTCTCGGAAGATTTTACGCCGAAAAGAACGGCGTGGATCTTGAAGAGGCGGCAAGGGCGGCTTATGCACGTATCTCTGCGGGGGGCAGAGGTATGACCACGGGTGTCAAGGGCGGCAGGCTTACCGATGACGGCTCTGCTCTGAGACGTGCTTTCGGACTTAAGGGCTGAACACGCTGACATTATCATAATTACCCCAAAAAAATAAACTTAAATTTATGGAGGATCAAAATTTATGAACGTTATTACACTTGCTAAGAAGTACGCAGCTCTCCTTGATGAGACCTACAGAGAAAATGCCAAGACTGCTGTGCTGGAGTCTGACCCTGCACTTGCAAGAGAGGGGGCTAACGCAAATGAGCTCGTTATCCCCAAGCTCACTATGGACGGTCTTGCAAATTATTCAAGAAACAGCGGCTATGTGAGCGGCGATGTGAGCCTTACCTGGGAGACTGTGAGGTTTTCCTACGAGAGAGGCAGAATGTTCTCGGTGGACGCTATGGACAACGAGGAGAGCCAGAGCATCGCTTTCGGCGCTCTTGCGGGGGAATTTGTGAGAACCAAGGCTGTTCCCGAGCTTGATGCTTTCAGATTTGCAGCTATTGCGGGCACTGACGGCATTTCAAAGGCTGAGGGCAAGCTCGAAACAGGCGAGGCGGCTGCGGCTGCGATAAGAAAGGCTGTTTCCGCTATGGACGCTGCGGAGGTGCCCTCCGAGGACAGAGTGCTCTTTATCACTCCTGTGCTGAAGGGTATGATCGACGATATGGACACAACAAAATCAAGGGCTGTTATGGCTTCCTTCGCTGAGGTAGTGGTTGTTCCTCAGTCAAGATTTTACTCCGCTGTGAAGTTGGCTGACGGTGTTACGGGCGGCGAGGAGAGCGGCGGCTATTCAAAGGCGGTCGATGCTAAGAACATCAACTTTATGATAGTTCACAAGCCTGCTGTTATCCAGTTTACCAAGCACGCTCTGCCCAAGATCATAAATCCCGCAAACAATCCCGATGCGGACAGCTGGAAGTACGGCTACAGAAGCTACGGCATCTGTGCGGTTTATCCCAACAAGGCTGCGGGCATTTACTGCCACACTGCGGCTGAGTAATTCCCGAATAATCGGGGCGAGGGGAGGTGATGAAGTATGAATTATCCCGATCACGAATTTTACAGGGAGGTTTTCGGCGGCTCGGAGGAGGAAGAGGTCATTATGCCATTTATCCGCAGGGGGGCGGATATTCTGGGCGGATATATCACGGACTGCGGACTTTCGGATAATGATGAGACGGAATTTTTCAGGGCGGTATGCGCTCAGGGGGAATTTATGGAGGAAAACGAGGGATTTTCTTCGGTCAGGCTCGGCGATATGACGGCAAGCTATGAGAAAAGAGGTATCATTTGCCCGAGAGCGGCGGCTATACTTGAAAAAGCGGGGCTTTTGTTCAGAGGGGTGACGGTGAGAAACGGAGGGGTGTAAATGAAGCATCTGCCATACAGTCTCCTTGACGGGGAATGTGTTCTCAGAAGCTATGGTGAGGCGGACATTTTCGGAGAACGGGAAGTCCTTTCCGAGGTGCGTCTCAGGCACATACACACGGAGCTTTACCGTCAGAAGGAATGCGACAAAAACGGTGAGAAGCTTATTTCAAAGGGGCGGTTATTCTATGACTGCGGCAGGAGCGTTCCCGATGATGTGATGTTTTCGGCGGGAGGCGGCTGCTCGGTAATTATCGGGAATGAGGAATTTCGGGTGACGGAGCTCAGGTATCATTACGGCGGCGGCAGGCTGAGGATAATCGAGCTTGAACTGAGGGGAGGTGAAAGGGTCTGAAAGAGATAAAAAGCATCAACGGACTTATGGAGATACTTTGCAGGGCTGCCGGGGTCTGCGCTTACGGTGAGGGAAATGTGAGCATTATCCCGAAAGACGGCGACTGCTTTGTGAGGACTTACAGCGGCGGTATCGTAAGGCTTAAGGCGGTGATATCCGCTTCGGGCTTTGAGGGAAAAAAGACGCTTACGGAAGTGGCTGACGGGGCGGCAGTCAAGCTCACGATGTTCTCGGGCGAGGGCATTATAAAGGTCAATTCCCCATATCCCGCTGTTGTTGCGGAGGCGGCTGAGAGCGGCTTTGCAAGGGTGGAGAGGGGCATTGAGATAATTTACAGGGGGTGAGTGTATGACGGTTACGGAAGCTGTGAAGTCTCCGAATGACGGCTGCTTTTATGATGAGCTGGGGTTTGTGCTGGGGATAGATATGTCGGAAAGCGGTGAGGACACAAATTCATTTACGGCGGTGACGGAGGGCGTTTTTTCGGTATCGGCTGACTTTTCACCGAGAGTAGTTATACGTGACTATGTTGACGGGGACAGGGCTGTGCCTGTTTCAAAAAGGGGCAGCATTACGGTGAAATTCCTGAGGATAAAGGGAGACAGTGTACAGGAGAAAATTATGCGGTGCTCCGAAAACGGTATCCCTGTAAGATGTATTTACTCGGACGGAAGCAGGTCTGCTTTTGAGGGAATGATGCTCATCAGTCAGGCGGGCGATATGCCGTCGGAGGCCTGCGGGCGAACGGTGACGGCTGTTTTTACGGAATGCTGAGGGAGTGAGAATTTATGGCGGTTCATCTTAAAATAGGCGATATTGATGTGAGCAGGTTTATCACATCGGACAAATACAGTGTGGAGACGGCTCCTGTGTATGACGGGGAAAGCTCCTTTGTGAACATTTACGGGGAGAAGATACAGAAGAGGACGGGGCACAGTGTCACGGTCTCGGCGGTGCTTTCCGATGTTGATGACAGTACAGCCGAGGGTCTGTCAAAGGCTTTTGACAGCGACGGCATAAAGGTGACATACTCCGCTCCCGATGAGAGGGAGGCGGTTTTCAAGGGGGCAAAGCTCAGTCTTTCACTTGACAGGGTTTTCGGGGGAGAGAGGTTCTGGACAGCTGAAATCAAGCTCCACGCCGCTTTTGTTCCCGAGGACTGTCTTTAGCCTGAATGATTATGAGGTGACTGTGGGGGGAACGGTCATAAGGGGCAGGGACATTGTTTCAATGAAGCTCATAAGGCAGAGCGACAACACGAGATCAAACGGAAATATGCCTGTTAAGGGCATTGTAAGCTCGGAGCTTATTATGACCATATCCACGGCGGACAGCTTTTCTCCCAATGCGGCGGTAAAGCTCAGGGTTTCGGGAAAATCGGATATGAAGTTCTGCCCCCACTTTATAAGCAGCATCAGCAGGCAGGGCGGACTTATTACGATTCGTGCTTTTGACAGAATGAGAATGACGGAAAATGATTTTAAGGACAGCTTTTACACTGAGGACAAGGAACCCTTTGTCACTTCTCAGGTGCTGGGGGATATTGCTTCCCAGTGCGGCTTCAAGCCCTGCAATCTGAGCTTTCCTGCGGTGGACAGGCTTTATTACAGCGATATCCACGGGAAAAAGTGCAGAGAGATACTGGATATGCTGTCGGAAAACGGTGTCGGGGTGTGGCACTGCTCCGATGATGAGGAGCTGAGATTTACTCCGCTGTTTTCCGCATCGGGCAGTGTGGGGGTGAATGTTTCTGAGAGCGCTCCGCTGTATATCCATTCGGAGAAAGGACCTTTTGCGGCGGTATATGCCAAAAACACGGCTTCGGGTGAGGTGTTTTCGGCAGGCAGCGGCGGGGATTTCAGAAAGTCACTTAAGCTGTCGGGCAAGCTTTTTGACAAGGATAGGACAGGCGATATTATGTCAATGGCGGCAAAAAAGGTCTGGCGGTCATTTTACTGCGGTCACGCTGACATTTCCTTTGCCCCCTGCGGTCTGACGGAGTTTGTGTTCGGGGATATTTACGGGCTTATTTCCGTTAAGACGGTCATACGCTTCGGAGCGGCTTCCGTTTATGCTCAGGCGGAGACGGCGGACATCTGCGAGGACGAATCGGATTACACCGATGTTATGGGATATGAGCTTCTGAAAAAAATTGAGAGCGGCAGGAAATACGGAAGCACGGTCATCACCGACAAGGGTGTGGGCTTTACAAATGACAGCGGCACAGACCTGCGAAAAGCGGACATCTCCTTTTTCTCTGCTGTGGGCGACAGGATAACACAGTTCGACGGGGCGATGATGGACAATGTTATGCCCGACAGCATCAGGAGGCTTTCCGAAACGGTGACTGAATTTGTTTACGGAAATACGGCTTACAGGCTAAGCTATGATGTATCATCAGACGGTGAGAAGAAAAACATCAGGCTTGTAAAGGAGGATTAAATGAGCTTCATTGCAGGATATATCCTCGGCTGCGGTGGGGGCGGCGACAGGAGGATAAAAAAGCTTGATGTCCTTGAGCCGCTTTACAGACTTGACATCGGCGGCGGGTGGAACATTCGGATAAAAATTGCTTCGGATATCGACAATG
>CAKSPU010000066.1 GCA_934486875.1 uncultured Oscillospiraceae bacterium | reverse complement strand
GAGGTACTTCTTTTTTGCCCTTTTGAATTATTTGTTAATTCTTTCTTTTTTCTATTGACTTTTCATAGCTGGTCTCCAGTTCCTTTCTGAGAATTTTTTTGGCTCTCTGTATCTGCGACCGCAGAGTGTTCGGGTTTCGGTGAAGTATCTCTGCCGCTTCTTCTGTTGTCAGACCGTCACAGATGCAGAGTATCACCGCTTCACGGTACTTTTGGGGAAGTCCTTCTATGACCATTCTCATATCCGCAGATAACGTATCATCGGGGGCATACAGCTCAGTGCTGCCGTATCTGAGCTTGTTTCTGCGCATAAATTTTCGGTTTGCCGAAATGCATTCATTGACAGCCGTGCGGATAAGCCAGTGCTTCATATGCTCATCGTTATTGAAGCCCGTCAAACGACTTGCAAGCTTCAGAAAAACGTTCTGGGAAATATCTCCCGCCATACCTTTGTCAGAAAGATGCGTCACGGCAATGCTGTAGACCATATCGCCGTATTTTTCAAGAATACCGTCAAATTTGTTTTTATCGTTTTGCGCCACTTTATCACCCCTGTTTTTTTGGTATCTGTATATAAAACGCACGAAGAACCGATTTTGTTGCATTATTTTCAAAAAAATTGGATAAAGACAAAAAGGGCTCGGAAAAATATCCCAAGCCCTTTAGATATTTATATATTAAAATAAGCGAATATCAGAATATCACTGCCGTTGTTTTTTCTGAAATATTTTCCTATCCGATAGCTTCCGTGGTCAAGCTGACCGTAGATATTGCTCCAACCCTCGTATATCTCACGTTCGCCGTCATCGGGAATTATAAGGGCTTCGTCTGTCCACGCAACATCATAGCCTGACAAATAATAATCAATGCAGTGAGCAGGCTCTGACCAGCCGTAAATATCCTTTTTCTGGATAATAAAATAGCTGCCTGTTACAAGCTCCTCGCTGCCGCTGCGGGATAATTTTATCCTCACACCGTCAGCCGCCGCATTTTCAGCGGCAAATGACAAGCCCCATTCCTCGGGAGCGGCGTTTTCCTTTGGGATAAGACCGTTTTCAAAGGGGTCAAAGTAATCAACATTTCCGTTGATGTTCCGTGCAAGGCGTATCATCGGAAGATGCCCGTCGTCAAGCCCGCTGTTTACGATGTAAACATAGTCACGTCCGTTCATCATCGCAAGCAGTGACGATATTGCATCGGGCTGGGCTTCGGGTTCGGTCTGCTTTGTCACCGCAGGCTCAGCCGTTTTATTTGAAGCTCCAATCAATTGCAGCCCGGAATTTATGATGTCAAGATAATAATATTGTCCGTTAAATTCTCCGCCACGCTGTTCCTTGCCCTTTGTCTCAAAGGCAAAGTAAATGTTCTTATCCTTTCCGCCCGTGGCAGAGCTGTATATCAAAGCGCCGCCGTACTGCTTTGCTTCGTCGGAAATATCCGAATTTGCAAGCTCTGTTGACGCAAGGAAATCAACAGCAAGAAGAAGCTCCCTGTTTTCAAAATTGTAAAGATAAAGTCCGCCTGCGCCGTCGGTGAAAAGGCAGTTTCTCTTGTCGGCATAAAGCATTTCGGGTGACAGTGTGCTCATATCAAGAGCCTGCTGCCGCTCTTCCGTGAGAGGGATAAGCTTTATGCTCTCCTTCCAGTCGGAAAACTCATAGTCCTCGGGTGGAACGACTTCAACATCGCCCATCTGGAAATGATCAACAAGGTTTCCGCTTTCATCATAAAGAGGAACTTCAACGCCCGCTTTGTAAAATTTGCAGCTGTACACATTTTCGCCGTACCTGTCATAAAATCTGTCGTACAGCCCGTCAAGCTCATCTTTGTCAGTGACCTCAGTGCGGTACTTCTCATAGCCCTCCTGCATTTCGGGGGTCTGATAATATTCCATATAGCCAATGGTGCCGTTTTTGCCCATAGCAGCAACATACCGAGTAAATTCTCTTATAGTGTAAGGCTCAAGCTTCAGCTGCTGATAATGTTCGTATTTGTCACTGTTGGTTATTTCCAGAACGCAGGAGCCGCTCAGCTCTGCCGTGTCCTCAAATATGCCTGCAGGTGATATCTCGGCACCGAATACAAAATCCTTTGTTTCCTTTGGCGCAAAGGTGTATTCATCTATAGGACCTGTGGCAACGGGGTTTAGCGGGTCGGAAGCGGAGGACAGACCGAAGTATTCGGAAAGATTTACCGTCAGCTCATCGTCTGTTGTGTTTTTTATGGAAATGTCGATCTTATATCTGTATCTGAACGGGATAATATAAGCCTCGGCGCTGAAAGCATCTGTATCCTTGACAGTGGCTTTCTGCCCCTTTGCCAAAATAAATCTCACATTGCAATACTCGATAACATCTTCATTTGTAAAGCGCAGGTCATCGTTTTGAATGCTCCTTGCAGACAAGGGCTTTTCCCACTCAGACCTTGTTTTTTCTTCCCAGGCACTGTCTGATTCGGTCCAGTCAGACACTAATGAGCTGTAAAGCCCCGCAAAATCCCTGTCCGTTCCGAAAAGCTGTAAGGAATCGTTTTTTACTGTAAAATATGCATTTATATTTTCATTGTCCGCATAGTATTTTCCGTCGGTCAATATATTTTTGCTTCGGTTCGCACACAAGACCACCGAAACCGTCACGGCTAAAACAGTCAGCAGGATAATGACCCACACTCCCGGCTTTTTGAAGCTCAGTACATTTTTTACCCTCTGCTTTGTGCTGCTTTCACCGAAATTTGCAGTGAACACCGCTGCGGGCTTTGAGGATATTTTAAGAAGTGCCTGGGAATAATCCGCTTTCTGCTCCTTGGACATATCCGCCGTTACCTTTTCATCGCAGGACATTTCCATATCACGTTCAAATAGTCTGAACATCACCCACACAAGGGGATTGAACCAGTGTATGCAGAGAGCGGCGTACATCACAAGCTTTGCAATATGGTCACCCCTGTGCATATGAGCCCTTTCGTGACCTATGATAAGTCCGCTTTCGGTGCAGCTGAGCCCTGTGGGAAGATAAATTTTCGGGCGGATAATGCCCATAATAAACGGGTCTGATATGGCGGCTGACACATACACATTTTCTCCCGCTTTCTGTGCGGATTTTAAGGAACGTGAAAGCCCGACCCACGAAACAACTCCACGGGAGATCATAACAATTGCCGCAAATGCCCATATGTATGATGCAATTGTGATGAGATCTATCCGCTCTTTTGCGGGAGCTTCCGCAGCAGTAGTATGTTCATATTCTTTTATATCCGGCACCTGTCCGCTGTTTTCCGCCTGCATCGCAGGAGCATCGGAGGGGGCGGTGCTTTCGGAAGCAGGGCTTGTGATAAAAAGCCCCTCCGCATTGCCCGAGGAAAGCTCACTGCTGTAGGGTATCTCAATGCTTGGGACAGGAGCGGAGGGCAGCTCGAAGCTTATGGGGCAGAGCAGTCTGAACAGTGCAGCTGTCCAAAGTGCATATGAAAAAATCCTGGGTGCTTTTTTCAGAGCAAGCCGCAGCAGCATTATCACCCCGATGACAACGGAGCCTGTGGCGCTCATTTCAAGTATTTTTATAAAAAGTCCCGTCATAGTCTTATTCCTTTCTGTAGCTGCCGATCATCTTCTGAATTTCGTCTATCTCGCTTTCCGAAAGCTTTTTTCTGTCCGCAAAGGCGGCAAGGAAACGGGGAAGAGAGCCGCCGAAATCCTCTTCAATGAGCTTGTCGGATTTTATTGCGGCAATTTCCTCCTTTGAGATCAGAGTGTGAACGTGACCGTTCTTGTTTTCGCAGATGCCCTTGTCGCAAAGTCGGCGGAGCATTGTGTAGGTGGTGGATTTTTTCCAGTCGAGTTTTTCCGCACAAATCTTCACAAGCTCACCAGAGGAAATGCCCTCATTTTCCCTGATAATATCCGCAAATCTGCTTTCCATTTCGCCAAGTGAAATATTCATTGATATCATATCCTTTCACTGGTCTACATATGTTAGACTACATACAGTTTAACATATGTAGACCAATCTGTCAATAGCTTTTTGAAAAAAATATTCCAATGTTTTTTACAGCAAGGGTAAAATAATTCACCGTAAATTTGTGCATTTATACAAAAAGGAAAAATATGCCTTGACACGGTATCTGTTCTGTGATAGTATTACACACAATAAATTCCGGAAGGAGGCAGACCTATGACACACCTTATAACAAACAGCCTTAACATTGAAATATACCTGAAAAAGAAACGAATAAGTCTGCCTTGCCGTGCCGTAAATTGATACAGATCTACGCACATTACAAGACATACCCACAGCGCTTTCTCTTTCGGGGGAAAGCGCTTTTTTTATTGACAATAAGGAGAAACTATGTTTGAGATCAGAGGAAAATACAGCACAGCAAAGGTCTTTGCGGATAAGGTCGATGAGGACTCCGTAAGACAGATATATGAGCTTTGCAATCAGCAGTTCACGGAAAATGAACGTATCAGAATGATGCCCGATGTCCACGCAGGGGCGGGCTGTGTCATCGGCACAACTATGACCGTGACCGACAGGGTCGTGCCAAATCTTGTGGGAGTCGATATCGGCTGCGGAATGGAAACTGTCCTTATCAAGGGCAGGCAGCTTGAGCTTGAAGCGCTTGACAAATTCATAAAATTCAACATTCCCTCGGGCTTTTCCATAAGGGGCAAGGAGCACAGATATGCCGAAAAATCAAGGCTCAGCGAGCTCAGATGCGCAAAGAACATCAACATCGACAGGGCATATCTTTCCCTCGGCACCCTCGGCGGCGGCAATCATTTTATCGAAGCCGACAGGGGTGAGAGGGGCATTTACATCGTTATCCACAGCGGTTCGAGACATCTCGGAGTTGAGGTGGCGAAGCATTATCAGAAGCGGGCTGTGGAGGAGCTTAAGCATTCGGGCGATGATGATGTGAAAAGGCTTATCGCAGAAATGAAGTCGGAGGGCAGGGAAAGGGAGATAAGCGCCGCTTTGAAAAGGCTGAATGTGCAGGCAAAAAAGACCGTCCCCGATCATCTTGCCTATGTATACGGCGCTGCGTTCGATGACTATATCCACGATATGAAGATAGTACAGGAATTTGCGATGTTGAACAGAAAGGCTATGATGGACGATATTATCCGCCAAATGAAGCTTAAGGTCGCAGACGGCTTTACCACCGTTCACAACTACATCGACACTGACAATATGATTGTCAGAAAGGGGGCAGTTTCGGCGCAGAAAGGTGAGCGGCTCATCATTCCCATAAATATGCGTGACGGCAGTCTTATCTGTGTCGGCAAGGGCAATCCCGACTGGAACTTTTCCGCACCCCACGGTGCAGGCAGGCTTTTTAGCAGAAGTCAGGCGAAGCAGAGCTTTACGGTCAGCGAATTTAAAAAGCAGATGGCAGGGATATATTCATCGACTATCAATTCCGCCACTCTTGACGAGTGCCCTATGGCGTACAAAAATATGAACGATATCGTTGATAATATCGGTGATACGGCGGAGATCACCGAAGTTATAAAGCCTATCTACAACTACAAGGCAGGTGAGTGAAAATGGCAGATAAATTCGTGCCTCTTGAAAAAATGAGCAAGAAGGACAGGCGGGAATTTTATTCAAAACGGAGCAGGGACTGGAACGGATTAAATCCCGTTACAAGGACAGCCGATGAATCTAAAAAATACAACAGAGCAAGGCATAAGGCGGAGCTTTTCAGGACGGAGCTTGATATTGAAATTCCTTGGCAGATGTGATATAATTAAAGCATAAAAATGTTCGGGAGGAAATGCTATGCCAAGAATAAAGCACATAAATGCCGACCTGCTTTCCGATGAGGAGCTTACCGCAGTATCGGATATGCTTGACAGCGCCGAGAAAAAAATGAACGAGAAGCTTATGGAAGAGATAGACCGCCGCAAAAGCGGAATGGTGAAAACAAGTTCGGGGCTGTGGGTGCCCTTTGATTCGGATAAAAAGCAAAGCTGAAACCGGTGCAGACTGCCGCATTTTTTGCGGCAGTCTGCAATTTTTTTTGTGGAAACGATAAAAATGATAAGTTTTTCTTGACAAACGTCCGAAATCGTACTATAATACAAAGGTATGATTTCGGACGTTCAGAGGTGATGTTATGAATGAAAAAAGAGCGTCGGCGATACATCGGATAAATTATCTTACCTCGGAGACCGACCGTATATATCATCAGGCATCGTCAAAGCTTGGGATATCAAACAGCATTTCAATAGTGCTCTACACCATTTACGATATGGGTGAGCCCTGCCTGCTCAGTGATATATACAAATGCTTCTGCATCAGCAAGCAGACAATAAATTCCGCTGTCCGCAGTCTTGAAGCCGACGGCATTCTCTATCTTGAACAGCATAACGGCAGGTCAAAGAAAATTATGCTCACCGAGAAGGGGAGAGAGCTTACGGAAAAAACTGCCGCAAGGATATATCTTGCGGAGATGAATGCCTTTGAGGACTGGTCTGATGAAGAGATAGAAAACTACATCGGGCTTATGAAAAAATATGCGGACTGCCTGAGAAAACAGGTGGAAAAATTATAAAGGGAGAAGAAAATGGAGATAAAGCTTTCGGATCATTTTACTTATAAAAGACTGCTGAAATTCACGCTGCCCTCTATAGCGATGATGATATTCACATCAATTTACAGCGTGGTTGACGGGTTTTTCGTTTCAAACTTTGCGGGAGATATCCCGTTCAAGGCGGTAAACCTTATAATGCCCTTCCTGATGATAATGGCAACGGTGGGATTTATGTTCGGCACAGGCGGCACGGCTATCGTTGCAAAAACTCTCGGTGAGGGTGACAGCGAAAAGGCAAACAGATATTTTTCGCTTTTTGTTTATGTTACCTTTTCTTTGGGAGTGATTTTTTCAGTTCTCGGAATGATCTTTATCCGTCCCATTGCATCGGCGCTGGGTGCGGAGGGGGAGATACTCGAAAACTGCGTTATATATGCACGCATCGTGCTAATGGCGCTGCCCTTTGTGGTGCTCCAATATCTTTTCCAGAGCTTTTTTGTGGCGGCAGCAAAGCCCCGTCTGGGACTTGCCGTCATTATCGCAGCGGGCGTTACAAATATGGTACTTGATGCGGTCCTTGTGACAGCATTTCCGCAGGAGCATAAGCTTGCAGGGGCTGCGATCGCAACGGCAGCAGCTCAGTTCATCGGCGGCTCAGTTCCTCTCGTTTACTTTTTCAGAAAAAATTCAAGCATACTGAGACTCGGAAAAACAAGCATTGATATGAAAGCGATACTTAAAGCCTGTACGAACGGTTCATCTGAATTTATGAGCAACGTTTCGATGAGCGTTGTGGGAATGCTCTACAACAAGCAGCTTCTCCGATTTGCAGGCGATGACGGAATAGCGGCATACGGCGTTATGATGTACATAAGTATGATATTTTCAGCCGCATTCGTGGGCTACAGCATCGGCACAGCTCCGGTCATCAGCTACAACAGCGGAGCGGGAAATCACAGCGAGCTCAAAGGCATTCTCAGAAAGAGCCTGCGTTTGATCGGAACCTTTGGTATATGTATGTTTGCGGCGGCACAGCTTCTTGCCGCACCGCTTTCAGGAATATTCGTGGGCTACAGCGAGAGCCTTATGGAAATGACGGTACACGGCTTTCACATTTTCGCCGCAGCATTTCCGTTTATGGGCTTTGCCATATACAGCTCGGGATTTTTCACAGCCCTCAATGACGGACTTACCTCGGCTGTGATATCCTTCCTCAGAACGCTGATATTTCAGGCGGGCGCAGTGCTTCTCCTCCCGCTCATATTCGGCATTGACGGAATATGGATATCAATTGCGGCGGCGGAAGTTATGGCGGTTGTTTTTTCAGCGATCTTCCTTATCTGCAAGAGGAAAAAGTACAATTACTGATATATCAAAAAAATCTTCGCACATTCTTGTTTTACGGAATGTACGAAGATTTTATCGGATATTGCTATTTTATCATTATTCCTCTATCTGCTTGCCGAGAAACTGTGCCGCCGCCTGAATAAGATTTTTCTGTACCTCGGTGGCGGTTGCGTCCTCATCAGCACTGGGTGCAAGGAATGCTACCGCACCTGTGACATCGCCCGATGACAGAATGGGTGTGCAGGCGATCGCCGGGCGGTCGATGCCCTCAACGGGAAATACCTTTGCGTCCTCGTCGGAAGAGTAAATGTAATTCCTGCGGTGTTCGAGAAATTCTTCAAGTCCCTGTGATACACGGCGCTCGCTGAACTCCTTTTTGCCCACTCCCGCCACTGCCACAACGTGGTCACGGTCAAAAACCACTGTGGGGCAGTTTGCGAGCCGTGTCATTACCTCAGCCACCTGCGATGCCGACTGGGACATTTCGTTTATTGCGGAATACTTTTTGAAAATGACCTCGCCGTCCGAGCTTGTGTATATCTCTAAGGGGTCGCCTTCACGGATACGCATAGTTCTTCTGATTTCTTTGGGAATAACCACTCTGCCAAGATCGTCAATTCTCCTGACAATACCAGTTGCTTTCATTGTTTTCGTTCCTTTCACATATAAATTCAAGTCCGCACAGGACTTTGCTGAACATATTTTGTTTGCCTTACTATTTTTTCATCTTTGGGGTGGATTATTCATCTATATATTTTTGTTACAATTTGCAGGTGAGGCAGTTTGGAAAAATTGGCTTTTATAATGATTTTTATTATGCAGTGAAGCTGATGTATGGACTCACGGCTAAGACTTTATCATTTTTTGTAATGCCATTGTTCCTAATACTAAGAACCAATTAAAAACTGTACAAAAAATCAAGCATAATCTTGCATATATGGATTATGCGAAGATTTTTTGTCTGCGGTTTTATTGGTTATTAGTATTAGAACATCAAGCTCTGCAAGTCCTCGGCTGCCGCGCCTTGAAAAACGTGAAAAATCCTTGACGGGCGAAAGCCGCCTGCGGATTTTTGCCTTGTCTGTAACAAAATTATGCTTGAAAATCCGCTTTTTCATTATCAGAACTTGTCAACATAGAAAAAATATGGAATAATAAAAGCTATGAGATACACAAGTGATTTAACAGATGCACAATGG
>CAKSPU010000065.1 GCA_934486875.1 uncultured Oscillospiraceae bacterium | reverse complement strand
CGACAGCTATAACGCAGCCACTCGTCGTCAGGTTGCTTTATAAAGCAACACTTCCTTGCCGGGCGGCAAGCCCGCCTGCGGTCGCTTTCCTAGATTGGCAGCGTTCTATCTGCCGCCTTTGTCTACAGAACGATTAAAGATTAGTATAAGTGATGCGCAAAGGTTACAAAATAGTAACACAAAATCGCGCATATTACAAAACGGTTACAAAACAATCCCGAATTTTTTATCGAAAAAATTGACACGGGTATTTTTTGTACACAATGACATTAATTTCAAAAGTTCTCATAAAATTTCCGTCAGTTTTATTAGAGAAAAATGCTTTTAATTTGGCAGTCAATGTGTTATAATAGTTAGTGCAATAAAAATTCCGCAGGATAACCTGCGGTCACGGGAGATTTTAACTTTGGAGAAGTTTATTATAAAAGGCGGCAGACGGCTCGAGGGCGAGGTCGTAATAAGCGGTGCGAAAAACGCTGTTGTGGCGATAATCCCCGCTGTTATACTGGCTGACGGTCCCTGCGTGCTTGAAAACATACCCAATATCAGCGACGTTTCCATTTCTCTGCGTATCCTCTACGAAATGGGTGCGGACGTTCAGAAGCTGGACAAGAATACTTACCGCATAGATGCGGCTAATATAAAAGACCCTGTTGTTCCCTATGAGCTTGCCCGCCATATGAGAGCCTCCTATTATTTTCTCGGAACGCTCCTCGGCAAGTTCGGCAGAGCAAGAGTTTCTATGCCCGGCGGCTGCTATCTGGGCGATCGTCCCATTGACCAGCATCTTAAGGCATTTACCGCTCTCGGAGCGGCCTGCACTCTTGACAACGGTATGATCGACATTTGTGCGGATTCCCTTATCGGCGCACAGATATATTTCGACAAGATAACCGTGGGCGCTACGATCAACGCAATGCTTGCAGCTGTTAAGGCAACAGGTCTTACAGTAATCGAGAATGCCGCAAAGGAGCCCCATATCGTTGACCTTGCAAACTTCCTCAACTCTATGGGCGCTGACATTATGGGAGCAGGAACCGATGTTATCAAGATAAGGGGCGTAAAGCACCTTAAGGGTACAAACTATGCAATTATCCCCGACCAGATCGAGGCGGGAACATATATGGTGGCTGCGGCTGCCACAAAGGGCAATGTGCTTATCAAGAACGTTATTCCCAAGCATCTTGAGTCGATCACTCAGAAGCTTGCGAAGATCGGCGTTAACGTTGAGGAATTTGACGACAGCGTGAGAATTTCCGTTGACGGTCCTCTCGTAAAGACAAGCATCAAGACAATGCCCCACCCAGGCTTCCCCACAGATATGCAGCCTCAGATATCCGCTCTTCTCTGTCTTGCAGAGGGTACGAGCATCGTTACGGACGAGATATTCAACAACCGTTTCCGCTATGTTGACGAGCTAAGACGTATGGGCGCTGACATTTCCGTTGAGGGCAGAGTTGCCGTTATCGAGGGCGTGGGCAAGCTTATGGGCGCACCCGTTACCGCTCCAGACCTGAGAGCAGGCGCAGCGCTTATCATAGCAGGTCTTGCGGCAAGCGGCGTTACCGAGATAGATGACATTTACCACATTGAGCGTGGCTATGAGGACATTGAGCAGAAGCTCAGGGCACTGGGTGCGGACATTGAGAAAAGAACCGTTCCCGGCACTTCCGTCCGCAAGGTGGCACTTTGATTTTTATATGAAATAAGGTCGGTACAGAAAATGTGCCGACCTTTTTGCATATATCAGTATTCAAATCCGCCGATGTGGGAAAGGGTCTCCGAAGCTGCGGCGGAACCCACGGTCATTGCCCTTTGGATATCACCATCTGTAAAATAGCTGCATAAAAATGCGGCGTGATAGCTGTCTCCGCAGCCTGTTGTGTCGATCACCTTACTTACGGAAACGGCTTTGCAGCTGTATTTTCTGCCCTTGTGATATGTAACGCTGCCGTTCTCGGCTAATGTCACATTGAAAACACAGTCATATTTCTCCGACCATTTTTCAAACACGGGCAAAATGTCTCCGCTGCCGCTTATGAAGAAAAAATCAATATCGGACAGCAGCTTTTCGATTTCATCAAAGTCACGCCTTATGTCAAAATCCACAGCAAGTCTGAAATCAGCGGAGCTTTTCAGCGAAACGACCTCTCGGTAACTCTTGCAGTAACAGGTCATATAGACCATATCCGAAGCGCAGACGGCGTTTCTGTCGCTGTCATTCATCGAAAAGGTTTCATCAACGCCGCCATCCCAGGAGCTTTCCTTAAAATAACGGTCGCCCTTTTCGGTGAGATAAATGTGATTTGAAGCAGTTCTGCCGCCCTTTATAATTCGGATATTTGAGATATCAACAGGTTTTCCCTTTATCGAGCGGAGGACCTCACGTCCGCAGTCATCATCGCCTATGGCACCGATTATGTGAACCTTCACATCGGGGAATTTACAGGCATTTGCCGCAAAATTCAGCGCTTCACCGCCTGCAAGCAGCTTTCCGCTTTCTTCAAAAACATCTGCGCACATTGTGGTCATTGAGATCATATCTGTCATACAGTTCTCCCTCTTTTGGTTTTTTTACTATTATAACATAAAGCATTTATTATAGCAACAGATATTTTTACAGTTGACATTTAACATCAAATAAGATATAATATAATCATAAATTAAAAAAATACGTTTTTTTGAAAAATTATGCTGTCCTCAGTTGTTTATATATCATAAGACCCAAAAATATCATCGAAAGGAAGAACTCAAATGAATGACACAAGAAAAAGAATGCTCAGCGCTGTTCTCTGCTCCGCAATGCTTATGGCGGCACTGCCCTGTGAAGCATATGCCGCAGACAGCAGCACCTCGGAAGCTGCCGAAAGCGCCGAAACTGCGGCTCTCAGGGCAGCTATCACAGATGTAAAAAAACGGATAGACATTCCGAAGGAGCTTACCGAGTTTGATTACGAGACCAACACGGAATATGAAACTACATACTATAACTTCAAATGGTATGTTCAGTCTGAAGATGAATACGGGGAAATGCAGACGGAGAAAAGCATTGCTGTTGAGTATTACAACGGCTTTATCAAGGTTTATCAGTATTATGACAGGGCAAGGGAAATGTACAGCTCCAAGCCCTCATTCCCCAAAATGACCCCACAGGAGCAGGAAAAAGCTGTCAGGGCTCATCTGAAAAGGCTGTTCCCCGACCAGAAGGGCAATATAGTAATTGAACGTGGGTCATCTGAAAATGAACTTCTGTCATCAACAGTGCATTACAGCTTCAGCCGAAAGGAAAGCGGA
Organism: uncultured Oscillospiraceae bacterium; assembly: GCA_934486875.1. Taxonomy (GTDB): domain Bacteria; phylum Bacillota; class Clostridia; order Oscillospirales; family Ruminococcaceae; genus Huintestinicola. The sequence continues at coordinate 6,204 of CAKSPU010000065.1, read as the reverse complement.
ATAGGCCTTGACAAAAACTATGGCAGTATGACTGTTGACAGGGATACGGGCAAGCTTTTGTACTATAATCTCGTATGGTGGAATGACGCAAAGCTTCCCGATGCATCAAAAAGGCTTTCCGAAAAGCAGGTATCGGAAATTTATGCATCGAGAAAGCCTCTTGATGTCAGCTACAGGCTTTTCACCAAAATAAATTATGACCGTGAAAATAACAAGTACAATTATACAGATTTTGTTCTTCCCGTCTATTACTCAAAGGTCGACGGTGAAAATGAAATAGATGCAATCACGGGAAAATACACATCATATTACGATGACAGGGAAAAATACTCCTACACAAGTGCTTACAGCTGGGGCTACTACGATCCATATGATGATGATGACGATATGTGGGCCGCAGGCGAAGGAGTTGACGGTGATGGTGATGTTATTGAGGACGAACGTGAGTATCTCAGCGACGAGGAGCTTCAGGCACTTGAAAAGGAAAACAGCTTTATCAGCGAGGAAAAGGCAAGGAAACTTATCAAGGACTGCAAATATATCAGATTCAACAAGGAGCTTGTTCTGAGCAAAGCATATCTTTCAAATTATGTTGATACCAAAGGTGAGATACGTCCGTCAAAAGTATTTGATTATAAATATACCACCGACGATGAAACCGGGGACAGCATCAGTCTGTCGGTGAAAATGGACGCATACAGCGGAAAAATAATCAGCTTCTCAAAGTCATATAACTACGGCGAAAAAAGCCCCAACAAAATCACCGAACCCGTTAAGTATGACAAGGCACTGCCTATAGCAAAAGAAGCCGCTGAATATTTTGCGGAGGACATTGCGGAGGAATACAGACCCGGTTCCGCCTGGGAAAAGGATTCGGAGTCAGTAAGCAGAGATGTGTGGTTTACTAGATATGTAAATGACATTCCCGCATACTTTGATGATATGTCAGTGTCGGTAAATTCCAATGGAGAGGTGCTGGGCTTTGAGTATGATTATCACAAGCTGGATTTCCCCGAGCCTGACCTTGTTGGGACGGAAGCTGCCTATGAAAAGCTTTTTGAGAAAATGAAGCCCGAGCTTTACTACACAGGCTTTACCGATCTTCAGTTAAGATCTCACGTTTATCTTACATACCGCTTTGATGAGGACTTTTTGATAAATGCCCTCACAGGCGAACGTATCACCGGAAGCGGTGAGCAGTATTACACAGATAAAATGTATAAGGCGGAAGATGTAAAGGAACCAAAGCTCTACACCGATATAAAGGGTCATAAATACGAAAAGGAGATAAGCACTCTCCGGAATTACGGCGTAAGGATATCGGACAATGAAAAGCTTGGACCCGATGAGCCGATAACGGTAAGCGAGTTTGAAAAGCTTATAGGCTATACCGAGTATGACGGGTATTTTAATTACTTCTCCAATCATATATACCAATCCATACGGCAGGAAACGGAGGACGGAAGCGGATATACACTTCTCAGGAACCCGAAGCTTGACAAAGCTCTGACCTACGGCGACCTTGCAAAGCTTTATGTTTTGATGTATGAGGACGAGTGCTATACAGCTGCGGGAATAAAAGGAATATACGCTCCTCCCTTTGAAAATATCCCCACCTCCGACCCCGACTGCGGATATATCGCCATTGCAAAGGCAAAGGGACTTATCAAGGACGGCAGGAGATTTGACAAGAACAAGACCATAACAAGGGCGGACGCACTTAAAATCTATTATGACTACATTTCAGGAAATAAAGTCAAGGATATAAAAAGCATATTTGCTGTCTGATTCCAAGCATAAAAATGCCCGCAGAGTTTTTCTGCGGGCATAATTTTTTTTACTTGTCGGTATTGATATAGCTCTTGTAGCCGTTTAAATAAATAAGTCCCGAAATAATGGTAAGTACGGTGGATATCCAGATAAGCACCTGCTCTGTTATCACGAGCCAGCCTGCATATCCTGCGGGGTCAGCGCCGAATATCACGGCAAAGAAAAGTATTGCAACTATAGCCACCATTGTGAAAGCGGTCTTTAGCTTGCCCCATATTCCTGCGGCAACAACAACGCCTTCGCCTGCGGTGACAAGCCTGAGCCCCGACACCATAAACTCTCTTGCGATAATGATTATCACGGGAACCGCTCCCGCAAGACCCATCCGGACGAAGCACACAAGTGCGGATATCACCAGCACCTTATCCGCAAGGGGGTCAAGGAATTTTCCGAAGTTTGTCACAAGGTTCCTGCTCCTTGCAATGTGACCGTCAAGTGCATCGGTGACAGATGCGAGAATAAAGACTATCAGCGCCAAGAGACTGCTCATAGGAACGATGTCGGTGAGAAGGAAGAATATGAAAAAGGGAACGAGTATAACTCTTGCAACTGTCAGCTTATTCGGCAGGTTCATCTACAACATCTCCAATCAGATCGTAATCCATAATGTCGGTGATATGCACGTTTACAAATATTCCGGGAACAAGTCGGCGCTTCTTTGAGTTGAAGAATATCTTGCCGTCAATTTCGGGAGCATCAGCGGCGCTTCTTCCGAAATAGCACTCGCCGTAACGGTCATAGCCCTCGACCACCACCTCAATGGTCTTGTCGGTGAGCTGATGATTTTTCTCGGTCATAATTACCATCTGCTGCTCCATAATAATGTCGGCACGGTGCTCCTTGGTCTCTTCATCGAGCTGACCGTCCATAAGTGCAGCCTTTGTGCCCTCCTCGGCGGAATATGGGAAACAGCCGAGACGGTCAAATTCCATATCCTTAACAAAATCCGCAAGCTCGTCAAACTGCTTCTCGGTCTCGCCGGGGAAGCCTGTGATGAGGGTCGTTCTGAGGATAATTCCGGGGATACGCTCTCTCAGCTTTGCAATAAGCTCTCTGAGAGTGTTTTCATCTCCGCAGCGGTTCATTTTTTTGAGTATCTCGCCGTTGCAGTGCTGAATGGGCATATCTATGTACTTGACAATCTTATCTTCCTTTGCCATAACGTCGATAAGCTCATCGGTGATCCTCTCGGGATAGCAGTAGAGCACTCTTATCCATTTGAGCTGAGGTATTTCGCAGAGCTTTGTGAGCAGCTCGGGGAGCATTGACTTTCCGTAAAGATCCTCGCCGTAGCGGGTGCTGTCCTGAGCGATTACGATAAGCTCTCTTACGCCGTTTTTAGCCATTTCAAATGCTTCATTGAAAAGCGCTTCCATAGGCACGCTGCGCATTCCGCCTCTGATAGAGGGGATAGCACAATAGGAGCAGCAGTTTGAGCAGCCGTCCGCAATTTTGAGATATGAATAGAAAGAAAGGGTGGTCTGTATGCGTCCGCCTGTAAGTCCGAGATTAAGCTTACTGTCAAAGCTTGTGAGCTGACTGCCGCCCATTACCTTTTCAACAATGTCGCAGATATGGTCATTTGAACCGATACCCACAACAGCATCAGCCTCAGGTATCTCGGAAAGCACCTCGTCCTTATACCTCTCCGCAAGACATCCTGTGATGATGATCTTCTTTATCCTGCCCTCTTTTTTCAGCTCCGCAAATTCGAGTATAGTGTCAATAGCTTCCTGCTTTGCCGACTCGATAAAGCCGCAGGTATTGATGATAGCCACATCTGCAAGGGCAGCATCACCAACAAGGTCATAGCCCTTTTCGTTAAGCTTATATAACATTCTCTCCGCATCGACCTGATTTTTGGAGCAGCCGAGAGAAACCATTCCTACTCTGATCGCCATTATTTTATCATTCCTTTTTAATGTGATATTGCCGCATTCATTTAATTATACTACAATAGCGTAATATTTGCAAGGTCTGCGGGAAAATTTTCGGTTATTTTTAATAAAATCACATATATGATAAAAAAATGGACTATTACGCCATACCCAAGCGCATTCGCAGTGTGGCGGGGCGTGAGGGTGCTGTGCTCAGGCTTGAGATTATTACGAATGAAGTTCCGCAGGGTGATTTCGAGGTCACTGTGGCGTTCAAGGACAGCGTTGTTATTGATGACAACACGCTTATTCAGAACAATATTGATCTTGTGACGGCGGGCTTGAAGTCGAAAATCTCCGCCATTATGGAGGTTATGAAGTGTGACGAGGAAGCGGCGAAGCGGGAGCTTGAAAGGATAAATGCCGAGAGTGCTGTTCTCGGAGTTTCGGACGGTGACGGCTTTGTAACTTCGGGCGGTGATGCAGGTGACGAGGGAACAGTATGACGAGCTTTCGGCTCCGCTTGTGCGGGTGCTGCTGGATATGGAAGATGATATCCTCAGAGAAATTGCGGCGCAGCTTTCACGGGACGGGGATATTTCCGACACGTCAAAATGGCGGATAAGGCAGCTTGCGAGGGCGGGCAAGGCACTCTTGACATTATGGGCAAGGGTGCGGCTAAGGCTGTATCGGGGCAGATGTCATTGCAGGAAGCGACGAGGAAAACTATCAGAGAGCTTGCTCAAAAGGGCATTCCAGCTTTCGTTGACAAGCGTGGGCGTGAGTGGTCTCCCGAGGCTTACGTTATGATGGATATGCGGTCTACTCTCGGAAACACGGCGAGGGCGGCGCAGAATGCACGATGTGACGAGTATAATATTCAGCTCATCGAGGTTTCTTCTCATATGGGCGCACGTCCGTTGTGCGCTCCATATCAGGGCAGGATATTCAGCCGTGACGGTTCCAAGGGTGTGACAACTGACGGTGCGGGAGGCAACACTCCACTTTCGGAAACAAGCTACGGTCAGCCTGCGGGGCTTTTTGGCATAAACTGCGGACACGTTCAATATCCGTTCGTTCCGGGCATAAATTTTCAGCGTTATTTCCCCTATCCAAAAGAGGAAAACGACAGGCGGTATATGCAGTTTCAGCAGCAGAGAGCTATGGAACGGGGCATAAGAGCCGCCAAGCGGGAATGTATGATGCTGCAGGAGGTGGGCGACACTGAGGGCTTGCAGAAGGCTTCTTTACGGCTTCGTAATCAGAGGGAGAAATACAGGGCTTACTGCAAGGAGACGGGGCTTAAACAGCATAATGACCGCACTCAGGTTTATGGGTATGACAGGAGCAAGAGCAGTAAGACGGTTTGGGCGGAGAGGAAGGCGAAATCAGGGCTTGACAATGGCAGCAGAAGTGGTATAATTAATATAGGAAGTGAATTACCTATGAATGCGTTGACACGCAAAGCTAAGCCCGATGATTATGTAGAGCCAATGCCTAAAAAACAGTTTCAGCGCATTTGCAAGTCTTTCAAGTCCCAAGGCGGAATAATCCAAATAAGCGATGCTACTGATGAGTACTTAAACTCAAAACACGCAGAAGCTATCACTTATGACAGTAAGACCATATTGCTTAAACAAAATCCGTCAAGAGCAAGTGTATTTGAAGAATTTATACATACGCATCAGTATAAAACAGGCGAAAATGACGGAAGCTATGAAAGCCGCTTGAAATGCGAGATTGCCGCTCAGAAAAAACTTATTAAATACTCCAAAGCATATAAGCTTACTGATAAGGAAATTACGCAGACACAGCGTGCTTTGGAAGCGTATGAAAACGAGTTAAAAGAATATTATAAAAACGGAGGTGCTTAATATGTTAAAGGTTTTAGATGTTTTCCCTATCGGAAATATGCTTTCGGTAACTCTCGAAGGTCCCTGCGACAATATAAAAAACGGCTGCAAGCTTGTTGACAGTAACGGAAATGCTATTGTTGTTATTTCTGTGGCGATGACACGTCATAATAACCCCGCTGACATAAACAAGAGTACAACCGTTATGGTTAATACTTGCCAGCTTAAAAAGGGCACTGAATTATCCATCGCATAAAGTTCTTTTTGTAATTTTTTTAAATCACCTTACACAAGTAGGGTGATTTTTTGTTGGAGGAGTGAGAATGTGGAATATATTTCCGAAAGAATAACCAATATTTCAGAGCTTGAAAAAACTCTTGAACTTCTGAATATAAAATCACAGCTCATAAAACAATCTGGGTATCACTTTGAGTCAGCAAGCGAATTAACAAGCTTGTTATACCTGCAAACGGGAGCAACCAAAGCAGCAATCATAAGACGCTGATAGAGCATTTCGTGAAAATGCCTTCGATTAAAGCGGAAACAAAATTCAGCAAGAATAAAGGGCCCTATGAAAAAAAGTCTGTAAAAGTCGAAAGAACTGTGGTAAAATAGAAATAACACAGGAGGACTAAATTTTATGG
>CAKSPU010000064.1 GCA_934486875.1 uncultured Oscillospiraceae bacterium | reverse complement strand
TTTCTTGACAGAACAAGACCGCTGCGTAGGTTTGATAATTCTTTTAATTTAATTTCACTCACTTCTTTCAATGTCACGTTTGTAAAATAACATTGTAAACAAAAAAATAAAAAGATACTTATCTTTTTTTACATTATAACATACTACAAACCATTTGTCAAGTGTCTTGGTGGAAAAATAACATTTATTTTAGTACAATGATTATTTTTGTTTTTAATTGAACTAAATGTTCCAGTGGAACATCCGGAACAGATTTACTAAAAACGCCAAAATCACCGCTGCTCCGACCGGAACAGCGGTGATCTCATACTCCCAAAAGAAAATCAATAACATTGACCTGTCTGATACCTTCATTGTTTGAGGAGAATTCATCCATTGTAATAATGTACTTAGGATAATTGTCCGAAACTTTTCTGAGAGGAGTTATCTCACGTTCAAATGTTGCAGGATCAAGAACGCTTGCCGAAACCTGATAATACTCCTTATTTCCGTCCTTTTCGGCAATAAAGTTTATTTCAAGGTCATCAATTTTTCCGATACTTACAGCAAAACCTCTGCGGATAAGCTCCAGGTACACGATGTTTTCAAGCGTGTGACCGATGTCTGTGTTTTTGCTTCCCAGCAAAAGCTTGCGCAAGCCCACATCTACCACATAATACTTCTCGAGGGATTTCAGATGCTGCTTACCCTTGATATCATATCTGTTTGCTTCATATACAACATACGCTTCAGAAAGGCTTTCAATGTAGTTTTCTACCGTCACAGATGTGGTTTTTCTGCCGTATGATACCAGACTGTCGGAGATCTTTTTTGATGAAACAATGTTTCCAATATTATCGAACAAGAATTTTATAACGCTCTTCAAGAGTGCAACATCCTGTACCTTTTTGCGTTCAACTACATCTTTAAGAAGGACTGTATTGTAAATACCGAGAAGATAATCGTGCAGTATATCTTCATCGTTGATATATGCGGTATAGGGAAGTCCGCCGTTTGTGAAATAGCGTTTCCATGCATCTCTGCGGTCACCGCCGACAAGTTCGTAAAATTCCGAAAAGGAAAGCGGAAGCATTTCGATCTCGATAAATCTTCCCGAAAGCAGGGTAGCAAGCTCACCCGAAAGCATCTGTGCATTTGAACCTGTGATGTAAATGTCAACATTATCTCTTACAAACAGAGAATCAACAGCTTTCTGATACCCGTTTACAAGCTGAACTTCATCAAGAAAGATATATGTTGTCTTATTCGTGCAAAGCCGCTCGGTTATATAGCTGTAAAGTGCCTTGTAGTCCAGCAGATGTTCATATTCAAGCTTTTCAAAGTTAATGCTTATTATCTGCGAATCGTCAACGCCGCACTCTTTGAGATATTCCCTGAATTGCAGCAGAAGAGTGGATTTGCCGCATCGGCGGAAGCCTGTTACTACCTTTATGATCTGCATATCCTTAAGCTTTTTAAGCTTTTCAAGATATTGATGCCTTTTTACCATCCGGATCACCTCGTAATATAGTATAACACAAAAAAATAATAATATCAAGAAGTTTTTATATTTGGATATAAAAATTGCAATATAAAATGTCACCAAAGAATCGGAGGAAGATTTAGCGTAAGTGACACATCATAAGGAGAAAGCCGGTTTAGCTTTTTCCTTGGATAATTGTTCATTCGGTGTCAGATGTATTTTATAAACTTTTTGGAATACTTTGAAATATCGCTTCCCTTAGGAATGAAACGTCTGATAAGCTTGTTGGCACACTCATTGGCACCACTTTTTTATGCGGTTGCTCCGGGATAGATCCGGGGCATTTCAACGAGTAAATAAACAGGAACCTTTTTGCACAAATATATTTCAAGTTGCCACATATTATTGTAGGGGACGGGTCTCCCGTCCCGTTTTTTTATAATATTGGTGACTGCGGGACGGGAAACCCGTCCCCTACAATTACTTATTAATAATTTTAAGAAGAATAATTTACTCGTTGAAATACCGTGGGGACAAATCCCGGCATAAATTGACAAACGGGAAAATATCTGTTAAAATATATTTATCTCAGCTGAAAGGAAAGAGTGAAAATGACAGGACTTGTGCTTGAAGGCGGAACATTCCGAGGTGCTTTCTCAGCAGGCTTTCTGGACGCTTTCATTGAAAAAAATATAGAATTTCCGTACATAATAGGTGTGTCCGCAGGAATATCCAACGCTGCCTCCTACGTATCAAAGCAGTTCGGGCGCAATCTTGAGATATTTCGGAAATATCGCAATGACCCAAGATATATCGGCGTGGGAAATTACCGCAAATGCGGCAGCCTTTTCGGACTGGACTTTGTTTATGACGAGATACCAAACAAGCTTGTTCCCTTTGATTATGACACATATCACCGTTATAACGGTCGTTTCCTTGTGGGCGTGACAGACGCAGAAACGGGAAAATTTGACTGCTTTGACGGCATAGGCGATTCGGACAAATGGCTTGATCTGAGAGCCTCCTGTGCGATACCCGGCTATTTCCCGCCCATTGAAATAAACGGCAGGGCTTATTATGACGGGGGACTTTCCTCGCCTATCTGCGTGGGCAGGGCATTTAAGGACGGCTGCGGCAAGGCGGTGGTCATTCTCACCCAGCCCGAGGGCTTTGTAAAAAAGTGCGGCGCAGGAAACGTGTTTATGAGCGGCGTTATCGGCAGGAGATTCCCGAATATTGAAAATGACCTTCTTATCCGCCACAGGATATACAACCGTCAGCTTGAGCTTTGCAAACGGCTTGAGGAAAAGGGAAAGATACTTTTATTCCGCCCCACCGAAAAGCTGGAGAGCTTTCAGAGCGACATTTCCGAGCTTGAACGCTACTGGGAAATGGGCTACAAAATGGGCTGCCATAATGCGGAGAGGATAAAGGATTTTCTTGGAGCAGACGGCGAGGTGTCCTATTATGATGATGAGGCTGATGAATAACGCTGCATAAAGGGTGAAAAAATGACGATTGAATACATACACGAGCCTACCGACCTCCAGTGCGGTCAGGCAGTCCTTGCGATGCTGCTGGGAAAAGATGTGGGATATATCTGCGAATATCTCGGGAATGACCGTGAGACCGATCTGCGTGAAATGAAGCGTGTACTCACAGAACACGGCATAAAATTTTCACCTGAGAGAAAGCAGGCATATGCCGTTTCCGACCTGCCACGATGTGCTCTTCTCAGCCTTGAAACTCCCCGCTGCTGGCACTGGTCGTTATATGCCGACGGCGTTTTCTACGACCCCGAACACGGTGTAATGGGGGATTTCCCGCAGTCGGAGCGGAGATTTTACTGGGAGATTTTTTTGGAAAAATAAAAGATGATTTGAACGATAAATCAAAATTTGTAGGAGAATATAATGAAAATAATAGCTATTGGAGCTGTGACAGCAGGTGGAAAAACAACAGTTGTAAATGCAATTAAAGATAGGCTTCCAAGAACAGCATCACTTCACTTTGATGACTACTCATTTGAAGGAGAAGTCGAAGATTTTTCAAAATGGGTGTCAGAAGGAGCAGATGTTCATATATGGGACTTAACGCCGTTAAAGACCGATATTGATAAAATAGTCCGCAGTGGTGAATATGACTGTTTACTGTTGGACTATCCATTTGCATACCAACATCAGATGATAAAACCGTATTTGGATTGTTGTGTATTTATTGATACACCATTAGATATAGCAATGGCTCGAAGAGTTCTTAGAGATATGAAAGAGGCTACGTCAGATGAAATTCGCAATGAAATGGATACATATTTAAAACGTGCAAGAATAGCCTATATTCAGATGGTGAAAAATCATTTGTCAACTTGCGATTATGTGATTGATGGTGCTAAAGAACTTGAAAGCATTATCAATGAAACTATTGAAATAATTTCAAGAATCTAAACTTCCGATTTGCATATTAAAATAACATTCCACATAAATATTCTCTCACCTCACACCAACAAATAATCCCAAAAATATCCACCAAAAAATCACAGCTCCTTTTCGGGGCTGTTTTTTGCATATACAGGGCAATTTCATCAATAATAATTCCAAGAATAAATTGCGCAAAAAAGCAATTAATGAAAGGAAGAAAAGCTGATGAAAAGCTGCACAAGAATATTATCCTGCATTGCGGCACTGAGCGTTATGACCTCGTTTACCGCCTGCGGAAACAATAAAAACGACACCTCCTCCGAAAATACAGTCGGTGAACAGGGCTCACAGGCGGCGAAAAATGTCACCGTGAGATTTCTGAATTTCAAGCCCGAAGCCGCACCCGTTTATGACGAGATAGCAAAGGCATACAAGGACGAAACGGGCAACACTCTCATCGTTGAGACCGCCGCAAACAACACCTACGAGCAGACCCTCAGCGCAAAAATGTCCACCCCCGAAGCTCCCGTTATTTTTCAGATAAACGGTCCCCGTGGATATGCAAACTGGCGTGATTACTGCCTTGACCTTACCGACAGCGACATCTATAATCATCTCATCGACAAGACCGCCGCAATTTCCTCAAACGGTATGGCGTATGGCATTCCCTATGCTGTGGAGGGCTACGGAATTATCTATAATGACGAGATAATCCAACGGTATTTTGCCCTTGATAACCGTGCAACGGACTTTGTTTCTATGGACGAGGTGGATTCCTTTGAAAAGCTTAAAGCTCTTGCAGAGGATATGCAGGCAAATGCGGAGGCGCTCGGAATAAAGGGCGTTTTTGCGGCAACATCGCTTAAATCGGGCGATGACTGGCGATGGACTACTCATCTTGCAAATATCCCCATTGCCCGTGAATTTTCCGACAACAACACCGACCTGACAGGGGAGGGCGTTAAGAAGCTTGATTTCACCTACGGCGAAAATTACCGCAATATTTTCGACCTCTATCTCAATAATTCCACTGCGGACAGAAAAATGCTGGGCTCCCGCATAACCGATGAATCAATGGCGGAATTTGCTCTCGGGGAGTGCGCAATGGTGCAGAACGGAAGCTGGGCTTGGTCGCAGATAAGCTCGGTACAGGGCAACACCGTTTCCGAGGATAATATCCGTATGATGCCGATATATATGGGGCTCGAGGGCGAGGAAAACCAGGGACTTTGCATCGGCACTGAAAATTTCCTCTGCATAAACAGCGCCGCAAAGCCCGAGGAGCAGCAGGCGGCAAAGGATTTCCTTTTCTGGCTCTATTCTTCGGAAACGGGCAAGGATATGGTCGTGAACAAGCTTGGCTTCATTGCTCCCTTTGACACCTTTGCGGAAAGTGAAAAGCCCTCCGACCCTCTCAGCAGGGAAGTTCTCCGCTGGCTGGACAAGGAGGGCGTGCAGACTATCCCGTGGAGCTTCACGGTTTTCCCCAGCCAGACCTTCAAGGACGATTTCGGTGCAGCACTTCTCCGATATGCTCAGGGCGGCAGTGACTGGGAATACGTTTCCGAAACGGTGAGAAGCTCCTGGGAAACAGAAAGCTCGATGCTCTGATGAAAAGAAATCTCCACGCTTATTTTCCGCTTTTCGTCCTGCCCACCCTTGCGGCATTCGTAATATCCTTTCTTGTGCCCTTCGGAATGGGGATATATCTTTCATTCTGCAAATTCACCACGGTAGCCAATGCAAAATGGTCGGGGCTTGAAAATTACAGGAGAATTTTTTCCGACAGCAATTTCACAAATGCACTGTGGTTCACGGTGAAATTTACTGTTGTGTCGGTGATAACTGTGAATATATTTGCCTTTCTCCTTGCCCTCGCTCTCACAAGGGGGCTTCGTGGCACAAATGCATTCAGGACGATATTTTTTATGCCCAATCTCATCGGCGGAATTGTCCTCGGATATATCTGGAACCTTATCATAAACGGCGTTCTGGGCTTTTTCGGCACGGATATCACCTACAAGGCGGAGTACGGCTTCTGGGGGCTTGTTATCCTCACAAACTGGCAGCTCATCGGCTATATGATGGTCATATATATTGCGGGGCTGCAAAATATTCCCCGTGACATCACCGAAGCCGCCGAGATAGACGGTGCTTCAAAGCGGCAGATAATCGGGCGGATTACCATTCCTATGGTGATGCCCTCCGTGACTGTCTGCACCTTTCTCACCCTTACAAATTCATTCAAGCTCTTTGACCAGAACCTTGCCCTTACCGCAGGCGCTCCCGGCAGGGAAACGGCAATGCTTGCCCTTGACATCTACAACACCTTTTACGGCAGACCCGGCTGGCAGGGAGCAGGTCAGGCAAAGGCTGTGATATTTTTCATCATTGCCACAATAATTGCCTTTGCCCAGCTTAAGATCACCGAGGGGAGGGAGACTGACCGATGAAAAAAAGATCGGACATTTTCAGCTTCATCATTATGATAATACTGTCGGCGGTGTTCCTTTTTCCCATTGCCGTGGTGTTTATGAACTCCTTCAAGACCAAATTCAGCATAATGGGCAGCCCGTTCAGGCTGCCGAACAGTGCCACATTTGCAGGCTTTGACAACTATATCACGGGAATAAGCTCGGCGGGTATGGGCGGGGCATTTGTCCGCTCGCTGTTCATAACCGTTTTCAGCGTGGCGATACTTGTGCTTCTTTGCTCAATGACCGCCTGGTATATTATCCGTGACAAAAGCGCTGTTTCGGGCATAATTTACAAGCTGTTCCTATTCTCGATGATAGTGCCCTTTCAGATGGTTATGTACACGATGACATACGTTGCGTCGGCGCTTCATCTCAATAATCCCGCAGGGATAATAGCGATATATCTTGGCTTCGGCTCGGGGCTGTCGGTGTTTATGCTGGCGGGCTTTGTGAAAAGCATACCGAGGGAGCTTGAAGAGGCTGCGGAGATCGACGGCTGCACACCCTTGCAGACATTTTTCCAAATTGTTTTCCCAATTCTCAAACCCACCGCCGTCACCGTTTCCATACTCAATGCAATGTGGATATGGAACGATTATCTATTGCCCTATCTAATTCTCGGAAACAGATACAAGACCCTGCCCGTGGCGATACAGATATCTATGCAGGGTGCATACGGCTCTGTGAACTGGGGCGGATTTATGGCGATGCTGGTTCTTGCAATTCTCCCCATAATCATATTCTATCTTTTCAGTCAGAAATATATTATTGAGGGCGTTATCGCAGGGGCGGTAAAGGGTTAATTTTTGCAAAAAAATCCTGCAAAGGCAATTGCTTTTGCAGGATAGTTGTGTTTATGGGGTGATGTCGGGTGTCACGGGTGAGGTCTCTTCGGGAATATCAACAGATTCTGTTACATCGGGAGCGGTCTCTTCGGGAATATCAACAGGCTCTGTTACATCGGGAACAGTCTCTTCGGGAATATCGAAAGTCTCGGGAACATTTTCCGATCCCTCAAATTCTCCGTCATTTATCGGGAAAGGCGGTTCATTAAGAGCCTGTGTGTCAATGGTGGCTGATTGTATAACGGTGATGTCACTCTTAATCTCGTATGTGTCGGGGTCAATGACAGTGCCGTCCACAGTCCATATTTTTGTGTTGTCTACATATTTGGCAAGCTTATCGCCGTACTGTGCTGTTTCTATAGCCATAGTCGCACCGTCAAGGGGCTTTATAGTCAATGTAAATTCCAGCTTTTTGTATACTGCTCTGTATTCGGTGTTGTTTAATACGCCAATGGGAGAATCAAGCGTTACTTCGGTTCCTGCGGCTTTAGGGTTGCTGGTATCGACAAATGAATCACCCGGTTCAGAAGCCGGTGTGCCTACCTTGATTCCTGTTGCAAAATCTCCTCCCGAATAAACTATTCCCCAGCCCATAAACTGATTACCTTCGGGAATATTTTCAGGATCGGGAAGGACATAGGTATCGCCGTTGATGTAAAGTCCGCTGTATATTGTGATACCCTCGTTAACAACTCTTATCTCGTGAACATCGTCATAATCCTCGTATGGAACTTTAACCGTTGTATTATCGGTGACAGCCGTAAGTTCAGACTTGACCTTATCCCAACCCCAGAGATAATATTTATATGTTCCGTTTTCAGTTACAGCAGTCTCGGGAGTAAATGCTGCTTTTGGGGTCTCACCGAAAGAAACTGTCTCCTCAAAAAGAACATTGGTTTCGTCATAGATAGGAACATATGTCACGGTGTAGGTGTTGGGGGTGTATTTAGCGGTAACGGTGATATCTTCCTTGACCTCGTAGGTCGTCGGGTCAATTTGTGTGCCGTCCGTAAGAAGCCATACTCCCGTTGAGCCGTCCTTTTCGGGAAGCGTGGGGAGATATTCCGAAAGGAATGTGCCGTAGGTGGCTTTGACTGTTTCACTTGTGCCGTTGATTATTGTAACGGTAAACTCCTTAAGCTTGTAAACTGCTCTGTACTCTGTGTTTCCAACACACCACAAAGTGATCTCGGAGCCGCTGCTTACAGGCTCGTTAGTCATCATATTTTCGGCTTCTTCATCAGATGGTTCATAGACTGAGCCTTCCGTACCTTTTTTTGCTCCCGTGTTGTACGTTCCTCCCGAGCCTACAAGTCCCCAGCCCTTAAATTCATAGCCTTCATCGGGGACAGCTGTGGGTGATGGAAGTGTGAACGTGCCATTCCTTTTAACAAGATCGTGGTAAAGTATATTTCCCTTGTCATTTATCCTTAGCTCATATATTTCATCGTAATAAGCATAAGGAACGGTGATAGTTGTGTCAGCGGTAATTACCGTCTCGGCTGTTTCTTCCCAACCCCAGCGATAATAGTCATAATTTCCGTCATCATCTTTATCCACAACCAGAGGAGGAGTGAACTCGCTCGGAGCGTTTCCGTAGGTCACCTGCTCTGTTGAAAGCACGATGGTTTCATCAAGGTCCACAACATATTTTACCGTATATTCCATTGGAGTGTATTTTGCGGTAACGGTGATATCTTCGGTTATGGGCATTGACGGGTCAAATTCCGCATCACTTTCAAGATACCATACTCCGTCTGTGGTATGACCCTCCTTATCGGGAACAGATATTGTTTCCTTTATGGGGGTGTTGTACTCGGCTTTGGCGGTTTTGTAAACGCTGCCGTCAACCATAAATGTCACTGTGTAGGTGTTGGGGGTGTAATTAGCTGTAACGGTGATATCGGAGGTGATGACATAAGCCGAAGTAAATTCGGTGCTGCCCACGTACCATTTGCCCGTGTGACCTGTTTTTGCAGGAACATCGGGAACAGTGAACTCCTCGCCGTATGTGACTTCAAAGCTGTTTGAATAAGCGGTGTCGGCATCGGCTGTGAATGTCACGGTGTAGGTCTTAGCTGTGTAAACGGCTGTAACGATCATATCGGAAGTGATAGGAGTATCATAGGTGAACACATTATCGCCAAGATACCATTTGCCTGTATAGCCTTCTCTTGCAGGGGGCTCGGGGATATTGCCTATCTTGTCGCCCTCTTCCACCTTTTCGGTGGAGTAAAGCTCGCCGTTATACATAAAGCTTACGGTATAAACCGTTTTTTCAGGTTCTGTTGCGGAGGTTTCGGCTGTTGACTCCGATGTGGGGGCTGTAGTGCCTGTTTCGGAGGGGGTAGTGCCTGTTTCGGAGGGGGTAGTGCCTGTTTCGGAGGGGGTAGTGCCTGTTTC
>CAKSPU010000063.1 GCA_934486875.1 uncultured Oscillospiraceae bacterium | reverse complement strand
ACAAAAAATCGAGCATAATCTTGCGTATATGGATTATGCGAAGATTTTTTGTCTACAGTTTTATTGGTTATTAGTATAAAGCCCCCGAAATCAATTTTTCGGGGGCTCAGTTTTTACTATTATCACTTTGAAATAAGCTTAAGAAGCGTCTTGATAAGCTCGCTTATCTGGGGCTTCGAGAACTGGGCATCAGCGCCCACAGCCTTGCACTTCTGTATCATCTGCTCGTCAATGAGGGACGAGAAGAGAATTACGGGGATATGCTTCAGTACAGGGTCATCTTTTATAAGCTTTGTGAGCCTGTGACCGTCCATTTTGGGCATCTCGATGTCGCTGATAACACAGGCGATATTTTCGGTGATATCATCAGCTGTGCAGCGGTTCTTGAATGTGTTTACATAATCCCACGCATCTTCGCCGTTCTGGAACGAAACAACATTCTTGAAGCCCGTGTCGGCAAGCGTGCTCGTTATCATCTTGTTGAGGAAAGGTGAATCGTCCGCAACAACGATGCGCTTGTTGCCTGCATCAATGCTTGCCTTGTCCTCGCTGCTGAGACCCGTAGCGTCAATTCCGCTGGTACGGTTAAGGTCGGCAACTATCTTTTCAAAATCAAGTATCATAAGTATCTTGCCGTTTATCTTGGCAACACCTGTGGAAATTCCCATTCCGTCCTGACCGCCCGAAACAGCGGGAGGCTCAACGATGTCCGACCAGGAGATCGTCTGGAAGCCCTTTACAGCCGTAACGTGGAACGCCACCTGCATCTGATTGAAACGGCAGACGATAAAGGTCTTGCGGGAATTTGTCTGAGGAACGTGGAGCACCTTGTGCAGGTCGATAACGGAGATAAGCTTGTCTCTTGGGATAAACACGCCCTCAACAACGTCGGGGCCGTTCGGAACAGGAGTTATCTCCTGATCGGTCATAATTTCGCTTACCTTGGCGATGTTGATGCCGTAGCTGTTGTTTCCCACAGTATATTCAAGGAGCTGGAGCTCGTTTGTACCGCTTTCAAGAAGAATTTTTGTGTCCATATATGTACCGCCTTTCGGGGATTTTATTCTATATTTATTTTATCACAAAAATCAAAAGCATTTGTGAATTATTTGAAAATTTTGTGTAGAACGCATAAAAAAGGTTATTTCTCAGTTGTCTCAGCTATAACAATTGCCTGCTGTTCAAGATCGTAGAATCTTTGCTCAAAATCCGCCATTTTAAAGGAAACTATGCCGTAAAGCGGGTCATTGAGATACACAGCCTTCTTTGTCATATCATATCCTGTGAGCAGGACGCAGTGTTCATTGCCCGTCCACGAAACTATATTTCCCGTTTCACTGTCCGTCCAGCTGGGACCTTCGGTGGTGGGCAGCATCTTGTTAGTTGTCCACACGATAACGGGATAGCCCATATCCGTGTATGCATACAGCGCCTTTGGGGAGCAGCCTGTCAGGTCGGTAACCTCAAAGCTTCTTGTGGGAATGGTGGCAAAAAACTTTTCCGCACAATTTACTATAACGTCCGCATAGCAGCCATATGCCTTTATCTCACGAGGGTCGCCCACGAAAACCTTTCTGTAGTCCGACTTGCGGTACTCTCCCTTGTCAAGAAAAACATCGGCAAGAACAGTCTTGTTTATCTTTATCCCGAAGTTGTTTATCGCCATTGTAAGGCTCGTGACCTCGCAGCCTGTGGGAAGCTCGGGAAGCTGCTTTATCATCGGCACACGAAGAGCAGTGCTGCCCGAAAGCTTTTTCACGGGGACTTCAGCGGTAATGTTCCTGGAAGCCACCGCAGGCTCTCCCGAACATCTGACAATGATATCATATTCCCCGGAACGAAGTCCCGATATCTCGGTTTCTTCCTCTGCCATTGACTGCCAGCTCCTGCCGCCGTCAGCGGTGAGAAAATAATTTTTCTCTTCATCGTAATTTTTTATCCTCACCGACAATCTGCCGCTGCCGAGAGTTTCCTCCGCATATCCTGCCACAGCGAGATATATCTCATTCCCCGCAGGAATGCCGCTTTTTCCGAGAACGGCTGTCTTTACCTCGGAAAGCTCACCGTTCCCGTATTTCACACGGAGCTGATATGTACCGTTGGGGAGACTCGGAAAGGTAAATGGCATCTTCGCCTTAAAAAAGCTCTCTCCCCCGTCTGTACTCAGTTCATAATCCCCCTCGCCGCCGTCGGTGACGAATATTGTCAGCGAGCTGCCCTTGACAGTATAGCCGAACCGTGAATTATCAGCATCAACATCAGCCGCTAAAGCCGTACAGCTCATAATAAAAAGGGCAGCTGAAACCAAAAAATCTCTTATCATATTACCTCATCTTAACAGGTATCTTTTCCCAGTCCCCGATCCTGTTTTTTATATTTCCCGAATAATCTGCGATACGAAAGACCGCAACATAGCCATCGTCCTCGCCGTAAATCATACAGCTCACCCTCGGGTCATCGGTGCTCACATAGCTGTCACCGTAAACATAATCGGGGATAATGTCCGCATCGGGATAAACGGTCAGGCGGCTGTCGTACTCGGGGTCGCCGCAGGGAAATGTCAGCACTGCCTCCGACAGCTCATCATACTCGGATATATCGGGCAGGGAAACTGCGGCATAGAAGCTGTTGCCGTCAAAGTTTTGGTGAAGCCTTACATATCTGAGCTCTGCGCCTTCAAGCTCCCGTGACAATGGTATCTCCACCATTACCGCAGCCTTTTCCTCCTCGGAAAAATCATCTGCATAGAGAGCACTGGAAAAATAAACATTCGCCTTGATTATCTGCCAGAGAATGTACACCACCGCAAATATCAGCAGGGAAAGAAAGGTATAAAGCCTATTTTTCGGGTCAACGGGAGGGCGGGTGTCCTCATCGTTTTCCGAATCGGGTGCATTTTCCTCAGCCGGCATCTCATCATTTTTTATTTCATCATTCATAAGATCGCTCCCATAATAAACTAACTTTTTTATTATATCACATTTTTCCAAAAAATGCAACCGCCGTGGAAATTACATTTCAGGAGAGGCTGAATTTGACAATTTTTCAGTAAACTATTGACAACCGAAAAAGTTCACAGTATAATTTACGTTAAGAAAATATATTTTGAATAATTTATCTGCTGTATCAATTATTACACAGCTGCCGTGCTATAATGTAAACAGGAAAGGAAGAAAACGGGATACAGAGTCAGAAGATAAAACCAATAAACCAAAGCCTCATAATACATTTCAAGGAGGAAATTTTATGGACAAGCTCAGAAGATTTCTTTTTATAATCGGAGCAGAAATAGTATCTTTTTTTGAATGGACGATCTGGACATCAATACTTGTTCTGTTTCTTGGTGTCCCCACCGTCACAATTGTACTTCAGAATCTTTTACAGGGCATTCTCGTTCCTGCAATAACAGTTGTTGTCATCTGGGCAATGACCTTATTATTGATAGGTCTCGCTGAAGGTATACTTTCTGTCTGGCCCTTTGATGTCAGCGAGGAAGAGCTTGATTTTGAAACAAAATACGAGCCGAGAATACCAAATGATTGATCTGAACAAAACATCGCCATAAAGCCCTGCGGCATTCACAAAAAAGCGTGAATGCCGCAGGGCTTTATATTCAGCTTACGGTTTCCATTCCGTTTTTGTCGAGAAGCTCATCGGTCTCGGGCAGAGTCAAAGAATTATTTACCGCATACATTATCACCGAATCTCTCGGTACACGGGGATAAAGAGCTCCGTTGCCCGATATTTTTAGCAGTCTCTGGGTCTCGTCCGTATCAAGCCCCATTGCAAGGGCAAGAGAAAGTATCACGTTTCGGGAGGGCTTCTTTTTTTTGTATCCGCTGAACAGGTCATATGCATAGGTAAGGGTTATCCCGCTTGCCGCAATGACCTCGGATTTTTTCAGTTTCTTTTCCTCAAGAAGTCGGTTAAGCTCGTCGGAAAGAGAGATATCCTTAAGATATTCCCCGTTTTTTTCGAGATAATCCGCAATATTATCCGACTGAATGATCTCATTGGTAAGCTCATCGGTGCTTTTTTCCGAAACATCGGACTTTGTGGGAAATGGGTGCAGCATATATATCACTCCTCCGATATATAATAACACATTTCCCAATTTTTTTCAAGTCGGCAATAAAAAAGCACATTCAGCTGACAGCTGTAGACTTTTCCCGAAAACAGGGATAAAATTATCACAATGGGAAAGGTGTTTATTTCTTGCTGCGGTCATTGCTCAGAACATCGAGGCGTTCCAGCAGTCTGCCTTTCTGAATATCGTCAAGACTGCGGAAGCTTTCGATAAGCTCCTGCTCTTCGGGGTCAAGACCGAAGCTTACGGGCTGCTTTACAGAGGATATCCCCGAAATGTAGTCAAGGGAAACGTTGTATTTCTCCGCCAGCCTGACTGCCACGGAAAGAGGTATCTCCCGCTCTCCCGTTTCATATCTGCGATACTGTGTGAGGTGCATAAAAAGGCTCTCAGCAACCTTTTTCTGAGTAAGATCCGAGTCCTCACGCAGATCACGGATACGATCGTATTTTGGCATAATTGTCCCCCCTTTTTCAAGAGTTAAAATATACAATACGATAATTCATCTTTGTTAATTATAACATATTATCTCATCGCTTATTGACAAAATATGTCAAATGGTGCTATATCAAAATCATTATAGCACTTTACGGTGCTTTTTATTCACATAAATAACATCATCACAGCAGGTAATGTTCAGCCTGACAAAATAAAACGGCTAATATTTTTCCATATTCCTCTTGATTATTTTCAACAAATATGATATAATCACATAAAAGATATTTGTGCGTTTCAAATAATACACAATTATAAAAGGGAGGAATGCATAATGCTGAAAAAAGCTAAGGTAAATATCGACGAACATACAAATTACAAGGAGCTTATCTCACAGCTTCGTCAGGAGCTGTCGGGGCAGCAGCTGAAAATAAGGGACAAAAAGCTCCCTGTTATCGTTATTTTCGAGGGCTGGAGCGCATCGGGAAAGGGCAGCCTTATCGCTGAGATGATAAAATACCTTGACCCCAGATTTTTCAAGGTGCATTCATTTCTCCCCGCCACCGAATCCGAAATGCGCTATCCCCTCCTTGACCGCTTCTGGAAGGATATCCCCGAGTACGGCAAGATGCTGATAATGGACAGAAGCTGGTATCAGGAGCTTGCGATCGCCCGAATGGAGGAGGACATTTCCTCAAAGGAATACAAAAACAGAGTGAAGTCGGTGAATACCTTTGAACGTCAGCTCAGCGATGACGGATATCTCATAATAAAGCTTTTTCTCCACATCTCAAAGGAGGAACAGGCACAGCGCTTTGAAAAACTCTGCGATAATGATGACACAAGCTGGCGTGTGACAAAGCTTGACAAAAAGCGCCACAAGCATTACGACGAATATTACGATGCATTCGACGATATGACCGAGCAGACAAACACCGCCTACGCCCCCTGGAACATTATTGATGCCGCTGACAAGACCTTGGCAAAATATCAGATGTTTGACATAATCACCAAAAGCATAACAAATGCCATTGAAGAAAAGCGGCAGCCAAATCCCGTAAATGAAGTGTTCCCACTCCTCACAATGCCCTCGCTGGCGGACATCTCACTTGATGACAAGGTGCTTTCACCCGATGAATATGCGGAGCAGCTGAAAAAATGTCAGAAGGAGCTTTCAAAGCTCCACAACAGGCTTTACCGTGCAAAGATACCTATGATGATCGCTTTTGAGGGCTGGGACGCAGCGGGCAAGGGAGGTGCTATCAAGCGTATCGCATCGGCGCTCGATCCACGTGGCTACGAAGCCGTGCCAATAGCCGCTCCCGACAAGGCAGAGCTTGCCCGCCATTATTTGTGGCGCTTCTGGAACCGTATCCCGAAAACAGGTCATATCGCCATATTTGACCGCACCTGGTACGGCAGAGTTATGGTGGAAAAGATCGAGGGCTTCACCTCTCCACAGCGCTGCGGACAGGCATACACCGAGATAAATGAGTTTGAAAAGGAGCTCACAGACAGCGGCGTTATAATCGTGAAATTCTGGCTCCAGATAGATAAGGACGAACAGCTCAAGCGCTTTACCGAGCGTCAGAACACTCCCGAAAAGCAGTGGAAAATAACCGATGAGGACTGGCGCAACCGTGAAAAATGGGACAGCTATGAAGATGCTGTCAACGAAATGCTCTGCCGCACCTCATCTGAATACGCTCCCTGGAACGTTATCGAAGCCAATGACAAGCTTTACGCAAGGATAAAGGTGCTCAAAACTGTTATAAACGCAATAAAAGACAGGCTTGATGATTCAGAATAAGTAAAAAAATTGCTGCCGCATAAATTTGCAGGCAGCAATTTTTTTCGATACGTATTAATTTTTCAGACCCCAGGCTATCCCCTTTGCCAGCCGCAGCACCGCATTTTTATAATGATTTCCCTTGTTCATCTCAAAAACCGTGGGTATACCAAGCTGAGTATAGCTGTGATACAGCCTGTCCATACAGTTTTCGACCCGTGAAAGAACGGGATTTTTTGTGCGGCTCTCCATATCTCCGAGGGATAAATATATGCAGTCGGGAGGGCGGATAAATCCGTTATTCTCCGCAAAATCCACAAAGCCCTCATACCACACCGAACCCGAAGCGCATACCGACTTTGAGAAAATATCGGTGATATATGGAGCATAAAGTGCATACAGCCCTGCCATTGAATAGCCCGCAATGATACGGTATGAGGGTGCTCCCGTGATGCTTTCGGCAAAGGGAATGACGCTTTCCCGAATGATCCCGGTAAATTCCCCCGCATTTCCCGCAAACCCGTCATTATCGGTCACGACCGAGGGGGCAGCCCAAGGGGAAAGGTCGGCGTTCCAGTCAAGCTCCGATATCGTCACAAGATGAAAAGCAGGACACTCCGCCGTTTTGCAGCAGTCAAGAAGCGCTTTGCCGTTTTCCGAATACATTGCCGAGTAAACAACAGGGGCATTCTCCTCCCCACAGGGATAAATGCTTATTTTTCTGTTATCGATAAGCTTTCTCACAGGCTTCATTTTATCAAAAACTTCCTTTCGGGTCATCACATAAGTTTATGTATCACTTTATACTAATAACCAATTGTTCTATAGATAAAGCCGACAGATGAAATAAGCCCAGTCTAGGAAAGCGACCGCAGGCGGCTTGC
The DNA here is from genome assembly GCA_934486875.1 of uncultured Oscillospiraceae bacterium. Classification (GTDB taxonomy): domain Bacteria; phylum Bacillota; class Clostridia; order Oscillospirales; family Ruminococcaceae; genus Huintestinicola. The sequence goes on along the minus strand of CAKSPU010000063.1, from coordinate 2,853 downwards.
CGCCCTCCAAGGGAGTGTTGCTTTATAAAGCAACCTGACGACGAATGGGATTATTTCAGCCGAGGATTTGTCTATAGGTTAATTGGTTATTAGTATTATATATTTTACCCCAATATTCCTTGCCTGTCAACCCCAAAAGCGCCGCACACCATAATGATGCACGGCGTTTCGGAACATAATACTAATATTCCTATGTTCCTCATAGCTTAATTCTAAACACCTATTGAATTATGGGAATCTCTCGCCGCAAAACCGCATATATCAAAGCTTTTGCGGCGATTTCTTCTCCATAATTTCAATGGTGTTCAGTATTTAAGGATAGAATTTCCGAAATAGGCTTATCTCTTTACGTTGTATGCTCCGAAGCCGGGATATACAGCGCTGCCGCCAAGCTGCTCCTCAATGCGGAGAAGCTGATTGTACTTTGCAACACGCTCGCTGCGGCTGGGTGCGCCTGTCTTTATCTGGCAGGTATTGAGAGCAACTGCAAGGTCTGCGATGGTTGTGTCGGCAGTTTCACCGGAGCGGTGGGAAGCAATAGCTGTGTAGCCTGCCTTGTGAGCCATTTTGATGGCTTCAAGTGTCTCGGAAACGGAACCTATCTGATTGAGCTTGATAAGGATAGAATTTCCGCAGCCAAGCTCGATGCCCTTCTTAAGACGCTCGGTATTTGTAACAAACAGGTCATCGCCAACGAGCTGAACCTTGTCGCCAAGCTCCTTTGTGAGCTTCTGCCAGCCCTCCCAGTCCTCTTCATCGAGAGCGTCCTCAATGGAGATGATAGGATACTTCTCAACAAGCTTCTTCCAGTGAGCGATAAGCTCCTCGGATGTGAACCTTGTGCCTGCCTTGGGGAGAATGTACTCGCCCTTCTTGCTGCCCTTCCATTCGCTTGATGCAGCGTCCATAGCGATCATAAAGTCCTTGCCGGGCTCATAGCCTGCATTCTTTACAGCCTGAAGTATGTACTCGATAGCTTCCTCATCGCTTGCAAGATCGGGAGCAAAGCCGCCCTCATCGCCTACAGATGTGGCAAGACCCTTTGACTTAAGAAGTGCTGCAAGTGCGTGGAATACCTCTGCGCACATTCTGAGAGCCTCCTTGAAGCTGGGAGCGCCTGCGGGCATTATCATAAATTCCTGTACATCAACGGTGTTTGCAGCGTGTGCGCCGCCGTTGAGAATGTTCATCATAGGAACGGGGAGACGGTTGCCCGAAATTCCGCCGAGGAAGCGGTAAAGAGGGATATCAAGAGCAGCTGCGGCAGCTCTTGCGCAGGCAATGGATACGGCAAGTATAGCATTTGCGCCGAGCTTTGACTTGTCCTTGGTGCCGTCAGCGTCTATCATAGCCTTGTCAACTGCGTAGATATCAGATGCGTCCATACCTGAAACAACGTCGTTTATAACAGTGTTGATGTTCTCAACTGCCTTTGAAACGCCCTTGCCGAGATAGCGGGACTTGTCGCCGTCACGAAGCTCGAGAGCCTCAAATTCACCTGTGGAAGCTCCGCTGGGAGCAGTTCCTCTGCCCACTGTGCCGTCAATGAGAATAACTTCAGCTTCAACTGTGGGATTTCCTCTTGAATCAAGAATTTCTCTTCCGATGACCTTTTCGATTTCCAAATAGCTCATTGCAATATCTCCTAATCTGAAATGATTTTATCAAGCAGACAATTCGCAGCTTTTTGTGTGGAAAATATAAGTGGGCGTGCTAATATCCTCCGCTGCGAATTTGAAAGGAGTCTGCTTTTTTGACTTATTCTTGGTTAGCTTCTGCTTACCAATTACATAATATCACATCTATTTCAGTTAGTCAAGGATAACTTATGCTTTTTCCGAATTTTTTCATCATTTTATTTTTTCACACATCATTCATTGACATTTTCACCGAATAGTTGTATGATTATAATATATAATTCATATAGGAGCGATAGTATATCATAAATTCAGGAGAGGATATAAAAAATTATGCTTAATCAGTTTTCAAGAACGGAGCTGCTTTTCGGCAAGGAAGCTATGGAGCGCATAAGCGGCAGCAGAGTCGCTGTATTCGGTATTGGCGGCGTGGGAGGATATGCCGTTGAAGCCCTTGCACGAAGCGGCATTGGCACACTTGACCTTATTGACGATGACAGGATATGTCTTACAAACCTTAACCGCCAGATATACGCCCTCCGCAGCACTGTCGGAAAATACAAGGTCGATGCCGCCAAGGAACGTATCCGTGACATCTGCCCCGATACAAAGGTGAACACCTACAAGTGGTTTTATATGCCCGAAACAGCGGATAAATTCGATTTTTCGGAGTACGATTATGTTATCGACGCTATCGACACGGTAACGGGTAAGCTTGAAATAATCAAAAGGGCAAAAGCCGCAGATGTCCCTGTTATATCCGCAATGGGCGCAGGCAACAAGCTTGACCCATCCGCATTCCGTGTTGCGGATATTTACGAAACCAAGGTCTGTCCCCTTGCAAGAGTTATGCGATATGAGCTGAGAAAGCTGGGGATAAAAGATGTCAAGGTGGTATATTCGGAGGAAAAGCCTATAAAGCCCATAGAGGATATGGAAATTTCCTGCCGCAATCACTGCATCTGCCCGCCGGGAACTGCAAGAAAATGCACTGTCCGCCGTGATTTCCCCGGGTCAAATGCATTTGTCCCCTCGGCTGCGGGTCTGCTTATTGCTTCGGAGGTTATAAGAGATATCGCTTTTGGAAAATGATATCATAACTGTTTGCAAAAGATGAAAATAACAAAAGCGCCTGCAAGTATAATACTAATAACCAATAAAACTGTAGACAAAAAATCTTCGCATAATCCATATATGCAAGATTATGCTCGATTTT
>CAKSPU010000062.1 GCA_934486875.1 uncultured Oscillospiraceae bacterium | reverse complement strand
AGATGAAATAAGCCCAGTCAAGGAAAGCGACCGCAGGCGGGCTTGTCGCCCGGCAAGGGAGCTTGACGCAGAATGGGCTTATTTCAGCCGAGGATTTGTCTATAGGTTAATTGGTTATTAGTATTATATTTGATCATTCATCGAGGCACTTGTCAAGACTGTCGCAGATAGCCTGTTTGTCCATTTTCTGACCGATGAAAACGAGCTTTATCTCTCTGTCGCCGTACTTTTCGTCCCAGTCATCAGCGATCTCGGGATACTGCTTTAAGAGACGCTTTCTCTCCTTTTCGGGAGCAGCCGCAAACCATTTGCCTGAGCCTGTTGCAGTTATCTGAACGCCTGCCTGCTCAAATACAAATGCATTTTCGGGGTCATCGGAGAACCAGAGCATACCCTTGCAGCGGATAACGCTCTTGGGCCAGTTGCCGACCCATTCCTGAAGCTTGTCCTTATTAAAAGGCTGACGGCGGCGGTATACGAATGTGCCGATACCGTATTCCTCAGCTTCGCCCTCTTCGTCATTATGGCAGTGACCGCAGGTGCAGCCCTCGCCGTGCTCGTGGTGGTGATGTTCGTGGTCATCATCATCGTCATCATCGTGGTCGTGGTGATGATGATGCTCGTGTTCGTGCTCATCTTCCTTGCCTGCTTCTTCAAATGCCTGCGCCCAGCCTGCGGAGGTTGCAGCCTCTTCAAAATCATACGCACCTGTGTTGAGAATATCGGAAACAGCCACCTTACCAAAGCTTACCTCGATAATTCTTGCCTTGGGCTGGAGAACCTTTATCATAGCCTTAACTCTGCCCAGCTGCTCGGGAGTTACCTTATCCACCTTGTTAAGGATAATTGTGGAGCAGAACTCGATCTGCTGGATAAGAAGATTTTCGATGTCCTCTTCGTCGATGTTTTCCTTAAGAAGATTGTCACCGCAGCCAAATTCGGTAGCCATTCTCAGCGCATCAACAACAGTAACGATGTTGTCAAGACGGCAGATAGGAGGGTACTTCTTGTCTGCCTTGCCCTCGAGTACTGAAATTGACTGAGCGATAGGCATAGGCTCGCAGATACCGCTTGCCTCGATGAGAATATAGTCAAATTTGCCTGTTTTGATAAGGTCAGCGATCTGATTCATAAGATCGACCTTAAGTGTGCAGCAGATACAGCCGTTTGAAAGGGGAACAAGGTTGTCGTCTTTCTGAGTGACTGTGCCGCCTTTCTGGATAAGCTCTGCATCAATGTTTACCTCACCGATATCATTAACGATAACAGCGCACTTATAGCCCTCCTGATTGTTGAGAACGTGGTTGATAAGAGTAGTTTTTCCCGCACCGAGATAGCCTGTGAGCAGTGTAATGGGAACAAGCTTTTTTGAATTAGCCATAGTTAACATTCCTTTCTATTTATGGAAGCTCAAACAAAAAGTTTCCGACCTTTATCATTATTATGCAGATAATTTCCTGCAATATATAATTATACCACTTTAGGCGAAAAAATGCAATAGCTTTCGGTGATTTTTCACCGTATCTTCACTGTAATGCTCTGTTTGCCGTTTTCCTTCCATCTGCTGAGGAATGTTTCCTTGGGATAACGCTGTATCTCCGATTTGTCCGAGCAGTCCATAAAGTAGTAATATGATGCGTCATAGCCCGTAAGTATCAGTGTGTGGGAATTGCTTAGCCACATAACTGTATCGCCGTCACGGGTCTGCCATTCGGAAACTGCGTTGTATTTGTAAGGCTTCATATCAATTGATGCCCACACGATAATTGGCACACCGCCATCAAGAAGCCTTTCAAGGTCGGCTGAGCTTGCGTCTTCAAGTATCACAGCCTTGTTTTCGGAACCGTGAGAGGAAAAATAATCGTTCAGCACATTTGCGATAACATCTTCATAACAGCCGTACCCTTTGCCGTATGGGTCTCCCACAAATACCTTTTTGGGGTCGGGACCGTAAAGTACACCGTCCTTTTCGGAAAATTCACTGTCTTTCGGCAGATAATTGTCCGCAAGATCGCATTTGTCAATATAATACCCGAAAAAATTAAGCATAGCCGCTGCACAGGTTATCTCGCAGCCTACGGGCAGCTCAGGGTATTGATTAAGCACAGTCATAGGTATCTCGGTCTGACCGAGAAATGATTTTGGAGCAGCATAGCCCTCGCAAAGCTCCTCAATGCTGTAGCCGCCGAAACGCCTGTGCATATCCGCTTCAAGCTCGGCATAAACGAGCCTTTCGCTGATATCAGCCCTGTACTCGCCGTCACGGGTCACATATATGTATGAAGCGGTGCTGACCGCAAAAGCAATTCCCAGTGCCGTGCACAAAACCGCATATCTCAGTCAGACCGCCTCCTTACGGCTAAAGCCGTATCATATTTTTCTCATAGCTTTTTTTCTTGTTTTGACCCTGTACATCTCTTCGTCGGCAAGCGCTGCTGTTTTTTCCACTGATTCGGTCTCTCGTGCTCTCATTGAGTATGAACCGCAGCTGCACCCTATCTTATATGGGAGCCCGCTTGTGTTGTTATAATCATCAAGAATTTTGTCAATATTTTCAATTATGCATTTTATTTCATCGTCAGAGCAGCTGTCAAGAACAGAGCAAAATTCATCTCCGCCGGTTCTTACACATACCGCACTTGCAGGCATTGCTGAAGAGATAGCTTTTGCTGTCTGCAAGATCGCATTGTCACCTGCTTCGTGACCGTAAAGGTCATTGATAGGTTTAAGGTTATCAATATCCGAGCAAATGACTGACAGGCAGGAATCGGTTGTTTTCGCCTTATCAAGCAGTTCTTTGCCGTATCTTGCCATTCCACGCCTGTTGTAAAGCCCTGTAAGAGGGTCTCTCACGTAAAGATTTTCAAGCTGTTCCACCACCAGTTCCAGCTTTTTATTCATATAAAAGCTGCCTGTGTTGTTGGAGAGTGTCATTATCCAGGTGGCAAAATTCTCACCTCTGCCCTTGAAGCAGGAGGGCTCATATGCCAGATATCCAAGGAAGGTATCCTTGAAATAAAGGGGCGAAAAGGCGAACACAACCGGATTGTCACCGTTTAAAATATCCTCCGGAACAAGCTGTGATGCAGGGAATTTGTACTCAATGGGAACATCGCTTCCGAAGCTGAACATATTTACCATTGTGTCGGAAATGCCCTTGAAATCAGTTATCAGGTCATTTTCATCAAGCTTTCCGCTGTCACGCTCAATATTGGAGCACAGGCATATAAAAAGCTTTTTGAGTTTGAAATATTCCGCACTTTGCTTTGCGGCATAAAACAGCTCTTCGGGCTTCTTTACCGCTGCAAAATCGGTGTTCATATCGAGTATGTATGAGCGAAATTCAAGATCAGAGTTTTCAATTCCGTATTTTTCACCTGAGTAATCAAAAATATGTCTGCTGTTTTTCGGAACACAGCCGCAGCTTTGCATCAGAATGAGTTCTGAGTCAATTTCGTATGTATCATCAGTGGGCTTGCCGCTGCATATATCTGCAATAATTTCGACAGCCTTTTTTCCCGCAGATACAAAGCTTCTGCGGACAGTTGTAAGGGTAGGGGAGTAGTGCTCGCAGTCCTCAATGCCGTCAAAGCCTGTAACAATAATATCTTCGGGGATCTTAAAGCCATTGTTCTGGAGATAGTCCATTGCAAAGATAGCCATAGTGTCACTGGCGCAGACAATTGCTTCGGGTATGTTATCGTTATCGGAAGCCATAAACTCCTCAGTGCATTTTGCTGCCTTTGTCCAGAACTCGCCGTATGCGATCCTGCTTTCTTCAATGGGAATATTATGCTCAGAAAGAACTTTTTTATATGCTGCAAGACGCTCTTCTGTCTGCAAATTTCCCTTGAAGCCGCCGATGAAGTTTATCTTTGTAAGATGATGCACCTCAATAAGATGGCGCATTATAAATTCCATAGCTGTCTTGTCGCTAAGGATAACATTTCTGAAAAGTCTGTGCTTCGGGTCATTAACATTGACCACGGGAATATTTTTCTCAGTCGCTTTTTGGGTTATATCATCAATTATTTTTTCGGAAATAATGGAGTCTCCGAGGATAACAATGCCGTCGATAAGGTCATAGTTTATTAGATTGAATATTTCTGACTCGCCTCTTATAATGCTTTCGGGCAGTTTGCGGTCAACATTAAGGGGAGGTCGCTTTATGAGCGTTGCAAAAATAAGGATATTAATGTCAAGCTCGGCGCATTTTTCGCTGATGCCCTTTACAACCCTTGTCTCATATTCCCAGTTATAGCCTGTAACACAGACAGCAATGCATTTGCGTCTCATAACAATGTCTCCTTTAAAGGAATATACTTTTCTTTTATTATATCATATTGTGAATGGGTTTTCAATAGCAAACTATTACTTTTTTGGTATAAATGACTAATGAAAGTAAAAAAAGCTGCGGGATTTTCTCCGCAGCTTAATGTATCAAAGTGACTGTGCCATACAAAGCTTGTAGTAAAGCCCCTTTTTAGCCATAAGCTCATCGTGGGTACCCGACTCGGCGATTCCCTTGTCGGAGATGTACATTATCTTGTCACAGCTTCTTATGGTTGAAAGGCGGTGGGCAATGATGAATGAAGTTCTGCCTTTGAGCAGATGGTCAATACCCTGCTGGATATATCTTTCAGTCTTAGCGTCAATTGAAGAAGTGGCTTCGTCAAGGACAAGTATCTTCGGGTCTGCAAGGATAGTTCTCGCAAAAGCTATCATCTGTTTCTGACCCTGAGAAAGAGAGGAGCCACGTTCTTTCACTATCGTGTCATAGCCCTTTGGCATTTCGTTTATGAACTCATCTGCACCGACGACCCTACAGGCTGCACGTATCTCTTCATCTGTGGCATCAAGTCTGCCGTAGCGGATATTATCACGGATCGTTCCGCTGAAAATAACGCTGTCCTGAAGCATTATGCCCATTTGTGAACGGAGAGACTTCAGCGTGACATCTGAAATATCCTGTCCGTCGATAAGCACCTGACCGCCGTTTAAATTGTAAAATCTCGATATGAGATTAACGATCGTTGTCTTGCCCGCACCGGTAGGACCTACAAGAGCAACGCTCTGTCCTGCCTTAACATCGAATGAGAGATTTTCAAGGACATTAACGCTGTTTTCATATCCGAAGGTGACATTTTTAAAGGAAACATCGCCCTTTATCTTAGGCATTTCGGAAGCATTTTCCTTGTCGGTAACGGTAACAGGCTCGTCCATTGTCTCGAAAATTCTTTCAAGATATGCAATGGTGTTCACAAAGGTGTTGTAAAGATTGGAAAGGTTCATAATAGGCTGCCAGAAGCGACCCGAGTAGCCGGTCATTGCAACGATGGTACCGACTGTAATGCCTGCTGCGGGACCGAGGGCGAGGAGACCTACAAGGTATATCGCACCGTTTACCCATATAGAAATGTTGTCAGCCACGGGCCATACAGCGTTGGAGAAATATATTGCTTTCATCCACGCCTTGCGGTACTCAACTGAAAGTTTGTCGAAAATTTCCTCGTTTTCTTCTTCACGGTCAAAGCTCTGAGTAATGCTTACTCCCACAAGACCCTCGTGGAGATATGCATTAAGGTTTGAGGATTTGTTGGAAACACCCTGCCACGCTCTGCGCTGGGCTTTCTTTATTGCGAACATAAAGAGGATAAACAGGGGCATTCCCGCAAGTACCACAAGTGCCAGCTGCCAGCAGACGATGAACATAAACACTATTATGAAAAGTATGTTGAAAAGCTCAAGTACAAATGTGATAAGTCCGTTTGTGAGAAGGTCGGAAACGCTGTTTACATAATTTATAACTCGTGTAAGTATCTTTCCGTGAGGACGGGTGTCGTAATATTCAAAGGGAAGCTGCTGGAGGTGTTCAAACAAGTCTTTTCGGATATCGTAGACCATATCCTGACCTGCCTTGGTCATAATTCTTGCTCTCACTGCGGAAAATTCCACACTTATTATAATTGAGAGAAGAAGCAGCACTGCAAGTATTACGAGTTCCTTTTTGTCCCCTGCGGGAATGGTAACGTCAAGTGCTCTCTGGGTTATCAGAGGAGCGAACAGACCAATGACTGCCGCAAAAATACTGAGTATCATTGAAATGATGACCTGCTTTTTATAGCGGGCTACATATTTAAGTGCACGTTTGAAATGCCGTATGTCAAAAGGGCTTTCAAGCTCTTCATCAACATCATATTTGTTTCTTGCCATTTATATCACTCCCTTTTTGTCAGGTCTGGAGGTCATAGACTTCTCTGTAGTATCCCTTGCGGCTGATGAGCTCATCGTGGGTTCCGATGTCCTCAATAGTGCCGTTTCGGAGAACGATTATTTTGTCAGCGTCCTTGGTGGAGGAGATACGCTGTGCAATGATTATTTTGGTGCATTTGAAATCAAGATTTCTGAGACTGTTCTGAATGTACTTTTCCGTCTCCATATCCACAGCCGATGTCGTATCATCGAGGATAAGCACGGAGGGCTTTACAGCCAGCGCTCTTGCAAGAGAAATTCTCTGCTTCTGACCGCCCGAAAGTCCCACACCTCTTTCACCGATTATTGTGTCATAGCCGTCTGAGGCCTTGCGGATAAAGTCATCAGCTGCTGCGAGAGATGCATATTTATGCACATCATCATCAGACATTGAGCTGTTTCCGAAAGCAATATTTCCTTCGATCGTGTCCGAGAAGAGGAGAACGTCCTGAGATGCAACGCCGATATTTCTTCTAAGCTGACTGAGCTTCAGCATACGGACATTCTCACCGTCCACCATTACCTTTCCGCTGTCTGCATCATACATACGGGAGATAAGATTGATAAGGGTGGTCTTTCCCGAACCTGTTGGACCCATTATAGCAACAGTTTCACCGGGCTTTATCTTAAACGAGATATCTTTCAGCACAGGATTTTTCTTGTTGTAGGAAAACGTTACATTGTCAAATTCAACAGAGCCATCAAAGCGTTCGCTCTTATCCACAGCGTCCGCACGGTCAACGATAAGGGGACGGGAATAGTATATCTCAATTATCTTGTTAAGCGAAGCAACAAATCTCTGGAGGTCGTTTACGATATTTCCAAGCATTCTCATAGGGTTGGACATTGTCCAGATAAGTCCCGAAAATGCGGTGTATTCACCTACGGTAATTCTTCCGCTTATAACGAAAAGTCCGCCTGCAAGTATCTGTACAACAGACAGACCCTGAGCTGTTACTTCGATGTATGGGAAGAATTTCAGCCAGAGCAGGGAAGCCGCCTTGTTTGCATCTGAATATTTTTTGTTCTGAGCGTCAAATTTTGCTTCCTCGTAATCCTCACGGGCAAATGCCTTGACAACACGGTTTCCCGAAATGTTTTCCTCAGCACCTGTGTTCATTTCCGAAAGTCTGTCTCTCTGTTCAACGTATTTGGGACCGATGACCTTTCTGAAAGCCATCGTTATCGCAAATATCACAGGGGTAAAAGCTATCATACACAGAGCCATAAGCCAGTCTATGGAGAAGAAGAACACAACAGATGCGGTATAAAGCACGAAGCATTCAAGTATTGATTTGATTATCCAGGCAATTGAGTGACGGACCATATCAAGGTCGCCGCTGAGACGTGTCATAAGGTCGCCAGTGCGGTTCTTGTCAAAGAAATCTGCGTCCTGTCTCTGAACATTGGCGAAAAGATAGTTGCGGACTTTGTAGATTATTCCCTGAGAAGCCTTTTCGTAGCATATTCCCGAGGTGTATGTAATGATCGTCCGCAGAAATGTGAAGCCTATCATTGCTATAACAAGAGCAATGAGCCCGTTGGGATCTGACGCAAGATTTTCGGCAGCGTGCTCGCCGTAGATGTATTCATCGACTATCCTGCTGCTGTAGTGCGGGGTAATGATATACATTGACTGACACACAACAGTCAGACAAAGCGCAAGCACATAAACCGCACGGTAGCCCTTCAGATTTTCCCATAACCATTTGATCTGAAACATATTTAACTGTTCCCCCTTTTTTGTAAAGACTTTTTCAAACTGTATTTTTAAGTTGGCGCAAGCCCGAAATCCTCCTCGTTTTTTCAGGCACTGACAGTTATTTTACATCATATAAAAAGGTTTTCAACAGTATTTGTGCTAATAAAATATGAACATTTATTTTTTGCGATTCTTAAACGTTTAATGTGTTTAAACATATTTAGCAGTATAAATATATTGAGCTAAAATTGACAATTCCAAATAAAAATACAGTTGACTTAAAAGAGAAATTATGATAAAATATTCTCATACCACTCCGAAGGGATATGTACATTATAATGAATGAAAACGAAAAGAAAGAACGATATTTTACTTTGAAAAGAAAGGGCATTGCAGCCATTGTTTGTTTTGCCGTCGCATTGCTCTGGGTCATACTCTGGTTTATTTTTCCGATGGAGTTTTACTCACTTTTCTTTGCGTCGAATATAGGAAGCACCATTTTTCTTGCTGCTATTGCCGCAGTTATCACATTCCCTGCCTGCTATATCGGAACAAAGGCACTGAGCAGAGATATTTCCGTACCGCTTCATCTTATCGTTAATATGATCGGTATGGTGGGCTGTATATTTCTTTACTCAATTTTCAGATATACTGCGATATGGTGGGTGATCATAGGTATGGTGCTGCATATTGCCGCCACTGCTGCCATATTTGTTCTTGCGCCCGAGATAAAAGTAAAGAGGGTAAAAAATGCAAAAAGCAGGCTCTCGGTAATTATCGGAGGAATCATATGTGCGGTCTGCTCGGACAGCATCTACCTTATATTGTTCAATATTCTTCTTGAAACTTTCAGAGAATAAAAATCTTTGCCGCTGCGGAGCAATATCTGCGGCGGATTTTTAATTTATGGACACAGTGACATTTGGGAGTATTCTGAATATGATATTAATGAGCTTATATGCTCATAATTTTTTTGAAAGGAGCAGGCTATGAACAATAACTCATATTCAAAATGCTCTGCTGAGGGACTGACAGTTCCCAAGGGACGCTTTCCCGAAAACACGCCTATTGCTATGGCTTATGTGCCGTATCAGAACTGGGAGGAAACATATTCCGAAAATGTTGCTCTTGAAAAGGGTACGATCTTTCCGAGTCTTGATCTTCCTTTTTTAGGCAGGGGAGGGGTGCAGACATATGGAAAATAAGAAGAGGCAGCTGCTTTATGCGGTGCAGATGTATGACTTTTATTTATACGAGCTTCAGCTTTATCTTGACACCCACCCTACCTGTCAAAATGGTCTGAGGGCGTTCAGAAAATACAAGGAGCTTCGTGAACGGGCAGCAGCTGCATATGCAAACTTATTCGGACCTATTTCTCCGTTACAGTCGGACTGTGAAAATGTTTTTGCTTGGGTAAAGGATCCCTGGCCTTGGGAAAAGGAGGCTAACTGATTATGTGGGTTTATGAAAAAAAATTACAGTATCCCGTAAACATCAAAAATAAAAATCCATTGCTTGCCAAGATGATAGTTGAACAGCTTGGCGGTGCCGATGGCGAGCTTGCTGCATCTCAGAGATACCTCAGTCAAAGATATACCGCACCTTATGCTCAGGTGCAGGGGATTATGACGGATATTGGTACGGAAGAACTCGCTCACGTTGAAATGATATCAGCAATCGTATATCAGCTCACCAAAGGTTTAACACCGGAGCAGATAAAGGCAGGCGGAATGGATTCGTATTACGTAGCCCACACACTCGGAATTTATCCTCAGTCTGCTGCCGGAGTACCTTTTACAGCAGCATATTTCCAATCAAAGGGCGACACTATCACAGATCTTCACGAAGATATGGCGGCAGAGGCTACCACTCATAATAGACAACATTTTATGCAACCATCAACGTTTTTTATGATAGATTGTCAAGTCAAATGCAACAAAATTAACGAAAAAATTTATAAAGCACTTTGAGGGGAGTACGAAAGACAAGACGTTTACGGGGACGATTATTGATGAGATCAATAATATGTTGTAAGAACTTGTCAACATAGAAAAAATATGGAATAATAAAAGCTATGAGATACACAAGTGATTTAACAGATGCACAATGG
>CAKSPU010000061.1 GCA_934486875.1 uncultured Oscillospiraceae bacterium | reverse complement strand
ACACTTGTGTATTTGAGCTTATCGGGGTCAACATTGTCCATATCAAGCTTGTCAGGGTCAACATCGGCAACAGTTACCTGCATATCCGAAACCTTTACAACAAACATAATGAGGGAGAAAACAACACCGATAAGTATAGCCTTGGTAAGGTCGAAAACAACTGTCGCTGCCATTGTGATAAGAAACTGGAACATTGCTGTTTTGAGCTTTTTGCCGAAAATGGACTTGATAGTTTTCCACTCATTCATTCTCCAGGCGGTAACGATAAGAACACCTGCAAGGGCTGAAAGAGGAATGTTTGACATTACATCACCGAGAACGAACATCGAAAGCAGGAGCACAACAGCGTGGATAACGGAGGTAAGTCTTGTTTCGCCGCCGCTCTTAATGGCAACGCTTGTACGTGCGATAGCTGCTGTTGCGGGAACTCCGCCGAAGAAAGGAAGCAGGATATTGCCTATTCCCTGTGCCACGAGCTCAACGTCCGCATTGAGCTTTTCATTCTTCATTCTGCCTGCGGAAGCACCGCAGAGGAGCGATTCGATAAGTCCGAGAGCCGCTATTGATACTGCGGGAACGATAAGGTGGCTGATATTTGACATATCAAACTCCGCAAATGAAAGACGGTCATCAAGGAAAATAGTTTTGGGGATCGCACCGACAGTGCTGACATCGAACTTAAAGATAAGATTTGCCGCTGTTGCGATGATTATGGCTGCAAGTGAACCGGGGCAGTACTGACCCAGCTTCTTGGGATAAACAAACATAAATACGATGACGCAGAGACCGATGATGAGCGATGTGAAATTCACGGTCTGGGGAGTTGTGAAATAGCTTGCTATCTTTGAAAGATTTGTAAGTCCCGATGACTTCATACCTGTGAGATTATCTATCTGACCCAGAGCGATGATAATGGCGATACCGCTTGTAAAGCCTGTTATTACGGGCGAGGGCAGATAGGAAACAAGTCCGCCCAGCTTGAATATTCCGCAAAGGAGAAGTATCACGCCTGCCATAAGACTTGCCACAAATACGCCCTGCATTCCGTACTGAGCCACAAGTGATACGAGTATGGCGGTCATTGCGCCCGTAGGTCCGCTTATCTGATAGGACGCACCCGAAAGCACGCCGATGATAAGTCCCGAAATAATTGCGGTAACAAGTCCCGAAGCAGCTGTTGCGCCCGAGCTGACACCGAATGCAAGAGCAAGTGGCAGCGCTACTGCCGCAACCGTTATTCCCGCAAGGACATCTTTGCCGAATCTCTTTCCGTTGTACCCCGAAAATTCTTTTTTCAGTATCCTGACATAATCCGCTATCAACATATTGAAAGCCTCCATAACAAAAAATAATCGGCGGCAGCTGATACCCAGCACCGCCGAACAAACCGATATTAATGATATCACAATTGCCGGAAAATGTCAATATATAACATATCTAAATTGTACAATAGACAGCTTTGTTTTATGTTAATTCTGCCTATTACTCAATAGCTTTCATTGAAGAAGCCATATCTATCTTTTTGAGCTTGAAATAAAGCAGAACATTTACGATAACAGTGAAAACTATCATTGCCGCCGCTGCCATAATGTAACAGAACCAAGGAATGTCACGTGAAAACATTACCTCGTCCACCTCAGAAGTGGAGATAACGAAATGCTCAAAGAACACGCCGACAATAAGTCCCACGATAATTCCGATAACGGTGGAAACGGTGTTTTCTCTGTAAACATACGCTCCGACCTCGCCGTCAAAGAAGCCGAGAACCTTAATTGTGGCAAGCTCACGGGTCCGCTCGTTGATGTTTATATTTGCAAGATTGTAGAGTATCACCACCGCAAGAGCTCCCGCAAACATTACAATGACCGCAACGATAAGGTCAAGGCTGCTGATAAGCTTTCTGAACTTGTCGATTCCGTTTGCGCTTACGGTAACTGATACGACCCCGTCACAGGAAATAAGCTCGGAGGACACTGCATCACTGTCCGCATCGGGGGAAAGATTCAGAAGTATGCTGTTGGGAGCGGCTTCACCTAAGGTCTCATTGTATGTTGCCTTGGTCATATACACAAAATGGTAGGTGTAATTTTCGGCAATTCCCGCAATTTTAAGCGGAGACTCTGCTCCCTCGATGAACACCGTGTCCCCTGCCTTTACATCAAGCAGGAGCGCCAGCTTTTCGGTCATAATTACCGAGCCGTCCTCAAGAACAAAGGGGGTGTGGTCGGAGCGGTTCCTTACAACAACGTAATCACTGAGATTTTCGGGATCATCGGGCACAAAAACTGTTGCCTTAACGCTGTTATCCTCGCCGAAAACATCCTTGTTTTCCATAATCGCTTTCATTGATGAGATTATGCCGCTTTCAGATGAGATAGTGCTGTCGATCTCGGCAAGCTCATCATCGGAAGCATTGTCATTCAGAATGACTGTGGAATCATAGAGGAATATCTCGTCATACTGCTTGTCGGCAATGCAGGAAATGGCTTCTTTAAGGGCAAAGCCTGTGAGGAGAAGAGCCGTGCTGCCGCCGATTCCGATTATAGTCATAAAAAATCTGCTCTTGTAACGGAAAAGGTTCCTGAATGTCACCTTGGAGGTAAACTTCATTCTTTTCCATATAAAGCCTATTTTTTCAAGGAAAATTCTTTTACCGCTCTTGGGAGGCTTGGGACGGATAAGGGCTGCGGGAACAGATGTCAGCTCAACGCAGGAGGTATATACCGCCGAAAGACCTGTGCAGAGAAGTGCCACGCCGCAGCAGCCAAGGGCAAAAAGGGGCTTGAAAGGCGCTTCAAACAGCGGGATATTGTACATTGTGCGATAGCAGCGGAAAATTATTGTGGGGAGAAGCGGGAAACCGATGACAGTACCCACAACGCTTCCGATAACGCTGGCAAGAGAGGCATAGAGCACATACTGCCCGATGATAGCTCCCGAGCTGAAGCCAAGAGCCTTCATCGTTCCCGTTTCTGTCCTCTGCTCCTCAACCATTCGGGACATTGTTGTGCAGCAGACAAGGGCGGCTATAACGATAAAGAAAACGGGGAACACGGCTGCAATGGAATCAACTCTTTCCGCATCGCTGCCATATGAGGAACAGTCGGGATCCCATTCTCCCCTGTTCCATACGTACCATTTCTTGTCGTTCAGCATATCTTCAAGATCGTTTTCGGCATCGGATATCTCATCATTTGCTTCATCGATCTGAGCCTGTGCATCATCAAGCTGTTCCTTGGCATCGTCAAGGTCGTGCTTTGCGTCCGCAAGCTGCTTTTCGTAATCGGTAAGAGCTGTTTCGACTTCCTCAAACTGCTTTGCGGATTCATCAAGCACCCGGCGCTGATTTTCTACCTGAGTAAGCGCTGATTCAGCCGCTGCCCTGACCTGCTCGTTTGCACCGGTTATTGCAGCTTCTGCGGCTGCCTTTGATGTGGGGTCACGGTCGGGGTCGGTGATGATATAGACCGCAAGAAGGTCTGATATGGAAGCTTCAACATCATTGTCATCATATATGCGCTGAATGTCCCTGAGAACGCTCAGAAGCTCCTCGGGCAGTACCTTCATATAGATATTGTTATAGCTTTTGATGATATTGTCTATTCGTGAGCAGGTGTCGTACAGCTCCAACAGCTTTCCCTGCTGCTCATCAAGCTGGGCAATGCCGTCATTGTACTCTTCCTTTGCGGAATCAAGCTCGTCACGCTTTGCTTTCAGCTCGTCATAGGCGCTGTTGTAGTCACTGAGACCCTTGCTGTATTCTGCCTTACCGTCAGTGAGCTTCTTTTCACCGTCGGCAAGCTTATCCTTTGCTTCCGAAAGGGATTCGTCAGCCTTGTCACGGATAGCCTGCTCACGCTCGGAAAGAAAGCTGTCTGCAAGTGTTTCGGCAAGGTACTCGCCCTCGGAAACTATATTTTCATACTTTTCCGAAAAGGGTGCAACATCGCTTTCGTGAGCCTTGCCCACGGTCAGATAAATGTCGGTATATGCATCAAGAGCAAAATCCTCTTCGGGGATATAAACAAATGCACTGACCTTGCCTGTACCGATTGTGGAAACTCCACGCTCATAGTTTACATAAAGTGGAGACTGGGCAAGACCGACAACGGTATATTCGGTCACATTAAGATAATCAGAAGTGTCATCGGGATTCTCGGAATAAAATGTTATCTTGTCGCCTATTTTATAGGACACCTTGTCCCTTGGCAGCGAATCCGCAACACATTCACCCGATTTTTCGGGAAGTCTGCCCTCAGTGAGATAAAGCTTGTTCAGCGGATAATCCTCAGAATAGGACATTACCTTTATTACGGCGCTCCCCTGCCCGCAGTCAGTGAAAAGGTCAGCGGAATATCCCGCATAACCCGATGAAAATTCATCATTTTCAAGGAGCTTTTCACAGTCGCCGTCATTAAATCCGAGAGTGGATTGGATCCGGATATCCGCAAGTGCCTGATTGTCGTAATATTTCCAGGCGGAGGCTTGCATATCGGGACCGGCAGACTTTACTCCCGAGTAAAAAGCGCAGCTGAGAGCGATTATTGCTGCGATCGCCGCAAAACGCCCCGGAGCTTTTTTTATACTTCTGAAAGTATTCTGCAACAACATATTCTTCATAAGCCGCCGACCTACCATTCTATATTCTCAACAGGTGTGGGATTGGGATTGAGGGAAATTTTTGCAACCTTGCTGTTTTTTATCTTGATAACTCTGTCTGCCATAGGGGTTATAGCCTGATTGTGGGTTATAACGATAACGGTCATACCCTTGCTGCGGCAGGTGTCCTGCAAAAGCTTCAGGATCGTTTTGCCCGTGTTGTAATCGAGAGCACCCGTAGGCTCATCGCAGAGGAGGAGCTTGGGAGACTTTGCCAGCGCTCTTGCAATGGAAACTCTCTGCTGCTCGCCGCCCGAGAGCTGTGCGGGGAAATTGTTCATTCTCTCCGCAAGTCCTACCTGTGCAAGCACCTCGGAAGCGTCACGGCTCTCTCTGCATATCTGTGCGGCAAGCTCAACATTTTCAAGGGCTGTAAGGTTCTGAACAAGATTGTAGAACTGGAAAACAAAGCCGATATCGTATCTTCTGTATGCTGTAAGCTCCTTTGAGCTGTACTTCGCAATGTCATTTCCGTCAACGATTATCTCGCCCTCATCGCAAACGTCCATTCCGCCGATAAGGTTCAGTACAGTGGTCTTTCCTGCGCCGCTTGCTCCTGTTATAACAACAAACTCGCCCTTTTCGATGTCGAATGAAATGCCGTCGGAAGCGGTAATGGTCACTTCGCCCATTTTATATCGCTTGTAAACATTTTTCAGTGAAACAAAGCTCATTATCTATTATCATTCCTTTTTATTTTTGTATAGAATACCAAATTAATTATATCACATATGTGTAGTTTTTTAAATAGACAAATCTGACAAATAATAAAAAAGCGGAGCATATTTCTATAGGAAATATACCCCGTTTTTATGCATAATTAATGGGATCAAACGTTAAATCTGAACAGAACTATATCGCCGTCCTGCATAACGTATTCCTTGCCCTCGGAGCGGACAAGCCCCTTTTCCTTAGCCGCAGCCATTGAACCGCACGCCATAAGGTCATCGAAAGATACGACTTCTGCTCTGATAAAGCCCTTTTCAAAGTCGGTATGTATCTTTCCGGCAGCCTGAGGAGCCTTTGTGCCCTTGGTGATAGTCCACGCTCTGACCTCGGGCTTTCCTGCTGTAAGGTAGGAAATAAGTCCGAGAAGAGAATATCCCTCCTTGATTATTCTGTCAAGTCCCGAAACTTCAAGACCGAGTTCGGAAAGGAACATCTCCTTGTCCTCGTCGCTCATATCGGAAATTTCCGCTTCAAGCTGAGCGCAGATGGGAAGAACAGCCGCATTTTCACGCTTTGCAATGTCGCATACGGTCTTGTAATGCTCGGAGGTCTCGATGTTGTTCTTGAAATCATCTTCGCTGAGGTTTGCCGCATAGATGACAGGCTTTGCGGAAAGGAGAGGAGTGGTCTTGATTATCTCGCTCTGCTCTTCGTTAAAGTTGAAGGAACGGGCGGAGTGACCTTCTTCAAGATGAGCCTTAAGTTCTTCAAGAAATTCAAGCTCTATCTGATATTTCTTGTCGCCCTTGATAAGTTTCTTTGTGCGGTCGATACGTCTTTCAAGAAGCTCGATATCAGAGAAGATAAGCTCAAGGTCGATCGTCTCGATATCTCTCTGTGGGTCGATGTTTCCGTCAACGTGAATGATGTTCTGATCCTCAAAGCAGCGGACAACGTGAACGATAGCGTCTACCTCACGGATATTCGCAAGGAACTTGTTTCCAAGTCCCTCGCCCTTTGACGCACCCTTTACAAGACCCGCAATATCAACAAATTCAAGGGTCGCAGGGGTGAATTTATCAGGCTCATACATTTCTCTGAGCTTGTCCAGTCTGCTGTCGGGAACGGAAACTATTCCCACATTGGGCTCAATGGTGCAGAAAGGATAGTTTGCCGACTCTGCACCTGCATTTGTAAGAGCGTTAAAAAGTGTACTTTTTCCGACATTCGGAAGTCCAACCATACCTAATTTCATATTACCGATTTCCTTTGCATTTATTCTTCGTCGTCGTCAAAGCTGAGGTTGCGTACATACTCGTCTGCGTCGAAATCATCGTCCGAAGAGCACTTGCAGACAGCCTTTCTGCCGTGAACGAGCTTTGTAACGGCTGTTCCTGTGAGAATGCCCACAACAAAAGCAGCAACAGTGAGAAGAATAAGAACTCCCTTTGATATCTTTACCTTTTCATCGGCATATTTTCCAACAGTTTCAATGATCTCTTCCATCATTTTAAACAGCCACCTTTCATCTGTATGCAAAAACAGCATTTTCTATTATTATATACCATTTGTACGGAAATTGCAATAGATTTTCGGATATTTTGAACACAGTTTTCAAAAAAATCAGCCTGTGCCGCAGTGACACAGACTGACAAAACATATCAAGGTTACTTTTCACGGGGTCTTCCTGCGATGATGAAGCGGTCAAAAAGCTCGTTGTAGCGTATGTTTCCGCTTTCGGGTATCTTTTCGCAGCCCGCTCTCATAGACACTTCAAACTCATTGCTGCCGCTTCTGACGATGCCGCCGTTCAAAGCAAGTATCTTTTCTGCCTGCTTCTCGGCTCCAGCTTTTTCGGAGCAGTCGGTGATAAGGATAAATTCATCGCCGCCTATCCTTATAAGCAGTGAGTTTTCGTCAGAATTGCTGTCTATCCTGCGGAGACATTCGCTGATAGCCACATCTCCTGCCGCTCTGCCGTAAGTATCATTTATATGCATCAAATGGCACATATCAAAACAGATGACATATTTTCCTCTGCGCTCCGTGATAAAATCGTAAAGGCGTGAAACATCAAATCTTACCTTGCTGCTCATAATCTCATTCCCTTTCCCGTCAAACAGACGCTCGCTTCTGCCAAGCTTCGGATATATCTCGGAAAAGCCGCTGCTTTTGCGGAATGCAGCGGGGGTAACGCCCCAGAGACGTGTGAACGCACGGGTGAACACCTCGTGGGAATTGTAACCGTATTTCACAGCGATATCAAGCACTGTTTCATCAGTGCCGATAAGCTCCCTTGCTGCCATAGTTATCCGCCTGCGGGAAATGTAATCGCTTATGCCGATGTGAAAGACGCAGCGGAACATTTTCTGCATATTTGAAAGGCTGTAGCAGCATTTTTCGGCACATTCCTCGGGAGTGACTCCCCTGCTGAGATTTTCCTCGATATAATCAAGCGCTTGGGACAAAATTTCAAATTTATTCATAGCATCACCGATATCAGTAATTTATCGGGAACACGTCTGCTCCCTATGGTATTATGATAACATAAAGGGAATGGGATTTCTTGATGTTTTGAGCAAAGAAAAAGGGCTGCGTCAGATAAGTGATGCAGCCCGTAAAATTATTCAGCCTTGGGCGGGATCGTTGTCACAAGCATCTTTTCGCCGTCGCTGTCCACCTTTATCACGGTATCGGGATCAAGGTCTTGGGCTATCATTGTGCGGGCGATAAGAGTTTCAAGCTTGCTCTGGATATATCTCTTAAGAGGTCTTGCGCCGTAAACGGGGTCATAGCCCTCCTTGACGATAAGCTCCTTGGCATTATCGGTGACTTCAAGATCAAGCTGCTTGTCGGCAAGACGCTCCTTGAGCTTTGTGAGCATAAGGTCGATGATAGGATAGATCTCCTTCTTGGACAGAGGCTTGTAGAAAACTATCTCGTCAAGACGGTTAAGGAACTCGGGACGGAAATGAGTTTTCAGAAGCTTGTCTACCTGTGCTCTTGCTTCGGGAGTAATCCGGTTATTTTCGTCAATACCGTCAAGGATATACTCGGAGCCGAGGTTAGATGTAAGAATGATTATGGTGTTCTTGAAATCTACCGTTCTGCCCTGAGAATCGGTGATACGTCCGTCATCAAGCACCTGAAGCAGGATATTGAACACATCGGGGTGAGCCTTTTCAACTTCATCAAAAAGCACTACCGCATAAGGCTTGCGGCGCACTGCCTCGGTGAGCTGACCGCCCTCCTCATAGCCTACATATCCCGGAGGCGCTCCGATAAGACGGCTCACGGAGTGCTTCTCCATATACTCGGTCATATCAATTCTGACGATGTTCTTTTCATCATCGAAAAGCGCCTGTGCAAGAGCCTTTGCAAGCTCAGTCTTACCGACACCGGTAGGTCCCATAAACATAAAGGAACCAAGTGGACGGTTGGGGTCCTGAATGCCGGCTCTCGAACGGAGTATCGCTTCGCTGACCTTTTCTACGGCTTCGTCCTGTCCGATAACTCTCTTGTGGAGTATCTCTTCAAGGTGGAGGAGCTTTTCTCTTTCGCCCTCCATAAGCTTTGAAACAGGGATACCTGTCCATCTGCCCACGATCTTTGCTATCTCCTCGTCCGTTACCTTGTCACGGAGGAGAGTGTGCTTT
This sequence comes from uncultured Oscillospiraceae bacterium, assembly GCA_934486875.1. GTDB lineage: Bacteria > Bacillota > Clostridia > Oscillospirales > Ruminococcaceae > Huintestinicola. The sequence continues at coordinate 1,110 of CAKSPU010000061.1, read as the reverse complement.
TCGTAATCATCGGCAGCGGCTTCGGCTTCTTCAAGCTCTTTTTTCAGTGCAGGCAGCTTGCCGTATTTCAGCTCGGCAGCCTTGTTAAGATCATAGCTGCGCTCTGCATTGGCAATGTCCGCATTGGTCTTTTCGATGTCCTCACGAAGCTTCTGGAGACGGGAAATTGAGTTTTTCTCGTTTTCCCACCTTGTCTTCATTGAGTTAAATTCATCACGCAGCTCTGAAAGCTCCTTCTGTACCTCCGCAAGCTGCTCCTTGGAAAGCTTGTCCTCCTCTTTTTTGAGGGCGGTCTCGGCAATTTCCTTCTGCATTATCTTTCTTGCGATATCATCAAGCTCGGTGGGCATTGAATTCATCTCGGTACGGATAGTTGCGCAGGCTTCATCAACAAGGTCTATCGCCTTATCGGGGAGAAATCTGTCGGTGATGTAACGGTTGGAGAGGACTGCTGCGGTTATAAGTGCGCTGTCCTGTATCTTAACGCCGTGGAATACCTCGTAACGTTCTTTCAGACCTCTGAGGATAGATATTGTGTCCTCAACGGTAGGCTCATCAACACGGACAGGCTGGAAACGTCTTTCAAGGGCAGGGTCTTTTTCAATGTACTGGCGGTACTCATTAAGAGTCGTAGCACCGATACAGTGGAGTTCACCTCTTGCAAGCATAGGCTTTAAGAGGTTGCCTGCGTCCATAGCACCGTCGGTCTTGCCTGCGCCGACGATAGTGTGAAGCTCATCAATGAAGAGGATTATTTTGCCCTCGGACTTCTTCACCTCATTGAGCACAGCCTTTAAACGCTCTTCAAACTCACCTCTGAACTTTGCGCCCGAAATAAGTGCGCCCATATCAAGGGAGAATATCTTTCTGTCCTTCAGATTGTCGGGAACATCGCCTCTTACGATACGCTGGGCAAGTCCCTCGGCAATTGCGGTCTTGCCGACACCGGGTTCACCGATAAGTACAGGATTGTTCTTGCTCTTTCTCGACAGGATACGGACAGTGTTTCTTATCTCGCTGTCTCTGCCGATAACGGGGTCAAGCTTGTTCTGACGGGCAAGCTCAACAAGATCCTGACCGTACTTTTTGAGCACGTCATATGTGTCCTCG
>CAKSPU010000060.1 GCA_934486875.1 uncultured Oscillospiraceae bacterium | reverse complement strand
TTTTTTTGAGCACTGTTTTTTCCTTGTCCGAGCCGTCCCACACAAATCCGAAATCGCCGCATATCACGAGAAAATCCCCTTTTTTCAGCCGCTTGACCGTCTTGTGTGAAAACCTGCTGTAGTCGCCGTGAGTATCACCCATAACGCAAATCATATCATAGCCCCCGCATTACAGTCTGCACTTGAAATCCTCATAACCGAACTGCTTTTCAAGGCTCAGTCCGCCGTTCGTATCAATTTTATAAATGCTCGGCAGACCGATACCGTTAAAAGTATTGTTCTTGCACATCGTGTAGATAGCCATATCACAGAAAACAAGCCTGTCACCCACCGAAAGGGGCTTGTCAAATGAATAGCTTCCGATGGAATCCCCTGCAAGACAGGTGGCTGCGCCGATAAGATAAGTGTATTTCTTTTCGCCGCTCTCCCCTGCACCGATAATTCTCGGGCGGTACGGCATTTCAAGAACATCAGGCATATGGCAGGCTGCGGAAGCATCAATTATTGCGTGGGAATATCCGCCGCTTTCAAATACTTCAAGAACTGCTGCCACAAGCCAGCCTGCATTAAGGGCGCAGGCTTCTCCCGGCTCGATATAGACCTGAACGCCGTACTTGCTCTGAATGTGGTCTATCACCTTTACAAGCCTGTCAACATCATAATCATCTCTTGTAACGTGATGACCGCCGCCGAAGTTTATCCATTTCATTTCAGGGATATATCTGCCGAATTTCTCCTCAAAATGCATCACGGTGCGTTCAAGCACATCGCTGTTCTGCTCGCACATCGTATGAAAATGAAGTCCGCTGAGGCTGTCAAGATATTCTTCCTCAAAATCGGCAGCCTTTACTCCAAGACGTGAAATTCCCGCACAGGGATTGTAAATTTCAGTCTCTATCTCGGAATATTCGGGATTCACCCTCATACCGCAGTCAATATTCCTGCCCTCGGAAACCGCCTTGTCAAGCATCGGCTTGAAGCGCTTTAACTGAGCAAAGCTGTTGAACACGATATGACCGCATATCTTTGTTATCTCCTCAAATTCATCGGGGCGGTACGCCGGGGAAAAAATGTGTACCTCTTTTCCCGTCATTTCTTCATATCCCAGACGTGCCTCGTACAGACCGCTTGCAGTTGTGCCGTCAAGATACTTTGACATCAGCGGATATGTGCTGTACATTGAAAATGCTTTCTGAGCAAGAAGCACCTTGCAGCCTGTTCTGTCGGAAACGCTTTTAAGTATCTTCATATTTTTTTCAAGCAGTCTTTCGTCCACAACATAACAGGGTGTTCTTACCGAACCGATATCAAAATCAGGCATAATGCAGCCGTCCTTTCCGTATTTAAAAATACTGTCGGAGACACAGGCGGTTTTTGATATACCTATGTCATATCCGACAGCAGTTAAAATTATTTCTTGTTATTTTCGTCCTTTGGTGCATCAACTATCTCGATGTTGTCAAGCTGTGCTTTCAGATTTGCCATAACGCTGCTGCGGTATTCATAGCGCAGCTCGGTCTGTTCACGCTTCTCTTCATCGGTGAGCCCCTCTTCACGGGACTTTCTTGCAAGCTCGTTGATGCGGGCTATTTTTTCCTTAGTCATTGCTCTTTTCCTCGGGATCGGCATTCTCGGGAGCCTTTGCCTCAGCCTCAGCAGCCTTTGCGGCAGCTCTTTCGGCTCTCATCTTCTCGACCTCTTCGGCTGTGCCCGACATTGCTGTGGTCTTCATATCGGCAGGAAGCTCAGAAACAAAGCCTTCAAGCTTGTCAAAGGTCACCTTGCCTGTGAAGTCCATACCGCTGGGACGGATATTTCTTGAACCGAGGGTGTAGATATCGGTAGAAAGTGTGGTCATACCCACTGCACGCATAACGTTGGGGTTCTGCTTGCCTGCTTCAACAAAATCCTTAAGAGATGAGCTGAAAGGAATTGAAAGCTTGTCCTCAGGGAGAGAGCCTGCCATTTTAAGTATCTCGGCACCTCTGTCATTGAGTGCAAGGATACGTCCATAGGTGGGTGGTACCTTAAGATCATCAGTTCTGATACCGAAAAGTGCATTGAGAAGTATTCTCTTAAGACGAGCCATAGGATAACGCTTGACCTTTATCTTGTCAAGGAGATCCTCAAGAGATGTAGCAACCCTTGCAGCCTGGAATATCCTGTTTTCAAGTCCCTGACCTACATCGGGAACCTTTGCAAGATCCTGGGGAGACATTGTTCTGAGGCGGTAAAGAAGAACTCTCTCAAAGTTCTCGAACCAGCAGAGCAGATCATTGTCATCATACTCGGCAACAGCGTCCGCAGTGTCCTTGGGAACATAAGCGGAAATGTCCTCACCGTCATCAATGAGCTGACGGAGATAGCTGCCGCTTGCGTATTTTGCGCTGTGAACATCGGAATCGTGCTCAGAGCCTTCACGCTTTATGGTAAAGGGCTTTATCTTGTCAAGAAGTCCGAGTATTTTAAGAGACTTGATGTATTCAACAGCAAGAATGTTGTTGGGAGAATTGAGAAGGTCACCTACGAGAGGACCGTACTTATATGAAACGAGCTGATGCACAGCATCTGGGAAAGGTATTCCCTGCTCCATAAGAGGCTTAAGGTTCTCGGGAGTTGTTACCTCCTGAACAGCGTCGGCGCACTGCATAAGCTGGTCAATGCTTCCGCACTCGCTTCCGAAGGAAATTCCATCAACGCATCTGAGAGAACCAAGCATAAGAACACCGCAGCGTGCAAAAAGCTCTGCATTTGCAAGGCTGTACTGAACAGGCATCTCGATAACAAGGTCAACACCGTTCTTGACAGCGATCTCAGCTCTCTTGAACTTGTCAATAAGAGCAGGCTCGCCTCTCTGAACATAGTTGCCGCTCATAACAGCAACGATGTGAGTAGCGCCTGTCTGCTTCTTGGTTTCTTCTATCTGATAGATGTGACCGTTGTGGAAAGGATTGTATTCGCAGATAATTCCGTAAGTTTTCATTAATTCGACCGTCCTTAACATAGTAGTGATTACAAGCGGCAAATGCATTGCACAAAAACATTTACCCATAATAATTTATATTATATCACACCTTATAAATATTTGCAAGGGATTTTGAGAAAAAACCTTGACATCTGCACGGCAATACATATATAATGGATATTGTCACATTAAAAGTCAGCGGCCCTGTCCGTGTTCACAAAAGATTTACAAATAAATTTTAAAATCTCTTGCAATCCGTCAGATAATGTGATATAATTAATTTTCGTAAATGATTATGTAGCACTACTGTCCGAAGTAATGTGATGGGCTGCTATGTCGGTCATATTATTTTCAGATGAAAGTGAGGTGCTCTGTAATGAGAGAGGGAATCCACCCCAATTACGTTGAAACAACCATCACCTGTGCTTGCGGCAACGTGATCAAGACCCGTTCCACCAAGGAGAACATCAGAGTTGAAATCTGCTCTAAGTGCCACCCCTTCTACACAGGCAAGCAGAAGCTCGTTGATACAGGCGGACGTGTTGACCGTTTCAAGAAGCGTTTCGGTATGGACAAGTAATGTCACAAGTATTAAATTGCCTGCGTAAGCTTTACGCAGGCAATTTTTTTAAGGAAAGGAAATTTCATTGATGAATACTCCCGATTATCAGACGGTAAGCGGCAGCGCTGAAGCTTCCTTTACCGAAAAAAAATCCGAATTTATCGGCTATATCCGCCACGTTGAAACTGATGACGAGGCGGTGGCTTTTATAAATGATATACGTGCTATGCACCGCAAGGCTACTCATAATGTGTACGCCTATATTCTGCGAAACGGAAGCGTTACAAGATACAGCGACGACGGAGAACCTCAGGGAACTGCGGGTGTCCCCGTTTTTGAAGTCCTCAGAAAAGAGGGGCTTACCGATGTGTGCTGCGTCGTTACAAGATATTTCGGCGGCATTCTTCTCGGCGGCGGCGGGCTTGTGAGAGCATATTCCCACAGTGCAAAAATTGCCGTAGATGCAGCACGGCGTATGATAATGTGCTCCTGCTATCCCTTCACCGTCACTGCGGATTACAACCTTTACGGAAAGCTTGCAAATATCCTGCCCGAATTTGATGTGAAGATAACGGACACTCAGTTTACGGATAATGTTACAATATCGCTTTTGTGCCGCTCTGCTCTTGCCGATTCGCTTATGGAAAAGCTTATCGACACGGCAAATGGCAGGGTCGATATTAAAAAAGGTACAGAATCCTTTGAAAATTTCGCATAAAATTGTGCAATGCCACAAAAATATTTTTTAAAAAAAGTTTTTTCACCTTTTTTGAGTATATATATACAGATTTGTCGGGAAAGGGTTGATATGTATGACCATTCGTGAGGAGCTTGAAATAATCGAGCTTGGAACTCTCTGTGAAGATGCCTGCACCTCAAAGCATACGGGCAGACGTGTCCGCCCCGAGCCTAAATGTCCTATCCGCACCGAGTTTCAGCGTGACAGAGACCGCATTCTCCACTGCAATGCGTTCAGGCGGCTAAAACACAAAACCCAGGTTTTTCTCTCCCCTGTGGGCGACCATTACCGAACAAGACTTACCCATTCTCTGGAAGTATCGCAGATAGCCAGAACTATTTCAAGGGCTCTCCGACTGAATGAAGACCTCACCGAGGCAATCGCTCTCGGTCACGATCTGGGTCACACACCTTTCGGTCACGCAGGCGAAGCTATTCTTAATGAGATATGTTCATTCGGCTTCAAGCATTATCTGCAAAGCGTAAGAGTTGTGGATTACATTGAAAAAGACGGTATGGGTCTGAACCTTACATATGAAGTCAAAAACGGTATCGCCTGCCACACAAACAAGATCGCAGTCACGAAAGAGGGCTGCGTTGTACGTCTTGCCGACAAGATCGCCTACATAAATCACGATATCGACGACGCTATCAGAGCGGGAGTCATTACCGAGGATATGCTCCCCGAAAATGCGGTGAGAGTTCTCGGAAGCTCCAAGAGCGAACGTATCACAAGCCTTATAATGTCGGTCATCAGAAGCGGCGTTCAGGACATAAAGCTTGAAGATGATGTGAAGGCTGCCGAAGATGAGCTGTATGACTTTATGTTCGAGAACGTTTACCACAACAATGCTGCCAAAGATGAGGAAGTCAAAGCAAAAATGCTTGTGGAAAAACTTTTCAGATATTACTTCAAAAACCCCGACAAAATGCCTGCGGAATATATAAACATAATGAACCGTTTTTCAAAAGAAAGAGCGGTATGTGATTATATTTCGGGTATGAGCGACGGTTATGCAATAAACCTTTTCAATGACCTTTTCGTGCCGAAATGCTGGCACATTCAATAAGAACCTGTCTTCATAAGAAATGTGTGCGGATTTTCGAGCTTAATTTTGTTGCAGACAAGGCAAAAATCCGCAGGCGGGCTGTCGCCCGGCAAGGATTTTTAACGCAGTCTGCGGCAAAATTTGCCGAAAAGACGTGCGCATATGCTTGTGAAGACAGGTTCTAAATCCCGAAGGCTTTCAGCCCTGAAAGGAGGCTTTGCGTATGCCCCTGCCCGAGGATTTTATAATGCAGCTCAAGCAGAATAATCCCATTGAGTCGGTAATGGGCTCATACGTGAGCCTTAAGCGAAGCAGCAGGGATTATGTCTGCCTTTGCCCTTTTCATTCGGAAAAAACGCCCTCCTGCCACATCAGCGTTGGCAAGCAGTTCTTTCACTGCTTCGGCTGCGGTGCGGGCGGAGACGTTATCACATTCGTGATGAAAGCGGAAAACCTCGAATACATAGAAGCAGTTCGGTTTCTTGCCCAAAGAGCTGGAATGAGTATGCCCGATGAAGCCAAAAACAATGACCTCAGCAGGCTAAAAGCAAGGATACTTGAAATAAACCGTATGGCTGCACGATTTTTCAATCAGACGCTGATGAAGGACAGCTGCGGTGAAAAAGGCAGGCTGTATTTTAAATCACGTCAGCTTTCAGCCAAAACAATAACCAAATACGGTCTCGGATATGCTCCCGATGAATGGCGGTATCTTACCGATTATCTTAAATCGCAGGGGTGCAGAGAGGACGAGATCGTTGCCGCCAATCTCGCAAGGCAAAGCCAGAAAGGCGGCATATATGACAGCTTCCGTGACAGAGTGATGTTCCCGATAATCGACCTCAGAGGAAACGTCATTGCTTTCGGAGGGCGAATTATTGACGGTGAGGGTCCCAAGTACCTTAACTCTTCGGACACACCCGTGTTCAAGAAAAGCAGGAACCTTTTCTCGCTGAATTTTGCCAAGCGCTCCGATGAACGGCGGCTGATACTTGCCGAAGGATATATGGACGTTATCGCTGTAAATCAGGCAGGCTTTGAGAATGTCGTTGCCACGCTGGGAACAGCTCTTACTCCCGAGCAGGCAAGGATAATGTCGCAGTATGCCGACGAAGTGATAATCGCCTACGATTCCGACGGAGCGGGTCAGAATGCCACTCAGAGGGCAATAAATCTGCTCAGCGAGGCAGGTGTCAAGACAAAGATAATAAAAATGGAGGGCGCAAAGGACCCCGACGAGTTCATTAAAAAATTCGGATCGCTGAGGTTCAAACAGCTTCTTGACAACTCCGACGGAGCTATAAATTTCCGCCTGTCAAAATGTGCCGCCGACATTGACATAGAAAGCGACACAGGGCGGGTGGAATATCTTAAACGCTGCGTCGATGTGCTGTCTCAGATAGCATCTCCTGTGGAAAGAAGTGTGTATGTCTCAAAAATTGCCAAGGAACAGGGCATTTCACGGGACGCTCTCGATCTGCAAATAAATTCCGTCATAAAAAAGAGGGTAAATGCCGAAAAAAAGCAGGACTGGAACGAGATTCGCACTTTTTCCGAAAAGCGTAAGGCTGACCCTGCGGCTGTAGATCACCCGAGGGAATACAAAGCCGAGCAGGGCATTATCGCCTACCTGTGCGTTCACCCCGAGGAGCTTTCATTTGTGGAGCAAAGTCTTTCGGCGGACAGCTTTCTGACAGATTTCCACAAAAAAGTCTATGAAAAGCTCATATCGGGTATGAATCGGTCGGCAGATTTTAACATATTATCACTTCAAAGTGAATTTCCTGCCGATGAAATGGGTAAAATAACCGCAATATTATCCGAAGCACAGGAGCTTGAAATAAGCAGAAAGGCGGCTGAGGATTACATAAATATCTTAAACGGACACAAAAGCGATGAGCAGTCGGCTTCCCCGCCATCTGCCCTCTCAGATGATGATTTTCTTTCTCTTGCGAAAAAGATCCGCAGCAGAAAATGATAAATAACCGAAAGGACGGTAAAAATATATGACTAATACTGATAAGGCTATGGAAACTCTGATGGAACAGGGCCGTGCACACGGCAGACTGACCACCACAGAGATAAACGATGTAATGGAAAAGCTTGATCTTGACGTTGACCAGATTGACTCTTTCTATGACAACTGTCAGAGTATGAACATTGATATCATTGAGGACTTTGATGCCGAAAAGGAGCTTGCCATTGATGATATCTCACTTCAGGACGACCTTGAGCTTGCTCTTTCCACTGAGGGCATTGCAATAGATGACCCCGTTAAGATCTACCTTAAGGAGATAGGCCGTGTTCCCCTGCTTACTCCCGAGGAGGAGATACAGCTTGCGGAGCGTATGGCTGTGGGCGATGTTAAGGCAAAGCAGAGACTTGCGGAAGCAAACCTCCGACTTGTAGTTTCCATCGCAAAGAGATATGTGGGCAGAGGAATGCAGTTCCTTGACCTCATTCAGGAAGGCAACCTCGGTCTTATAAAGGCTGTTGAAAAGTTCGACCACACCAAGGGCTTCAAGTTCTCCACATATGCGACCTGGTGGATAAGACAGGCTATCACAAGAGCAATTGCCGATCAGGCAAGAACTATCCGTATCCCCGTTCATATGGTGGAAACCATAACAAAGGTAAAGAAAGCTTCCAGCCAGCTTCTTCACAAAAACGGTCACGATCCCTCTCCCGAGGAAATTGCAGAGGAGCTCAATCTCCCTGTTGAAAGAGTCCGTGAGATAATGAGGATCGCTCAGGATCCCGTTTCTCTCGAAACGCCTATCGGTGAGGAAGAGGACAGCCACCTCGGCGACTTTATTCCCGATGATGATGCTCCCGCACCTGCCGATGCAGCTTCTCTCATTCTTCTTAAGGAAAAGCTTGGCGAGGTACTTTCCACCCTTACCGAGCGTGAGGAAAAAGTTCTGAGACTCCGTTTCGGACTTGAGGACGGACGTTCACGTACACTTGAAGAGGTGGGCAAGGAATTTGACGTTACAAGAGAGCGTATCAGACAGATAGAAGCAAAGGCTCTCAGAAAGCTTCGTCACCCCAGCAGAAGCAAAAAGGTCAAGGATTTCCTTGATTGATACATCGAAAGGAATGATAATCAGATGTGTCTAACTCTCGAATCGGATTACGCCGTGAGAATAATAGGCTGTCTCACCGCTGAAAATAAGCGTATAGATGCTAAGAATATTTCTGAACGCACAGGTGTAAGTCTCCGCTTTTCCCTTAAAATTCTCAGAAAGCTTGTTTCGGCAGGGCTTGTGAGGTCATACAAGGGAATGCAGGGCGGCTACGAACTTGCAAAGGCTCCCTCTGAGATCACAATGCTGAACGTGATAGAATCGGTGGAGGGTGATTATTACCTTAACCGCTGTCACGAGGACGATTTTGTATGCACAAGAGGAGCAAAGGGCTGCTGCTGCTATCAGTCTGTATTTAACGAGATAAGTGAGCTTGTAAAAAACAAGCTTGCGTCCTGCACCTTTGAAGATCTTCTGAACACTGACAAAAATACAATAAAAAAATAAATGAAAATTCTCCCTGTCCCTGCGGGGAGAATTTTTAGGTTGCAGCAATATGCATATAATTCCGCCATAAAGTTTGTGAGATATTACATATTTTTTTTGAAAAAAACTGCGCTTCTGAGTTGTATATATATCAGAAGTGCTTTAAGACAGGGGGAAACTGATTTATGTATTCCGGCTCAAACGGTACCTTTGACGACGGATACATCAGATATGTGCTTGACACCTATTCAGAGCCGATAGTAAGATTGTGCTTCTCCTATGTCCGCAATATGCACGACGCTGAGGACATCGCACAGGATACATTCTGTGAGATAATCAAGCGAAAGCCTGTGTTTACAGACGAGAACCACGAAAAAGCGTGGCTTATCAGAACTGCGGTCAACAAATGCAAAAATCACCTGAAATCGGGCTGGGTAAGCAAAACAAGCTCAATAGATGATAATTTGTCGTCCCCTGCCCTCGGGTGTGAGGACAGTGCTCTTGACGATACCTCCAGAGCCGTTTACGATGCGGTAATGGAGCTTCCCGAAAAGTACAGAACGGTTATCCATATGTACTACTATATGGGGCTGAGTATCGCTGAGATAGCCAGAGCAAACAATATTGCCGCCGCTTCCGCAGGAACACGGCTTGCCCGTGGACGGGCACTTCTGAAGAAAAAACTGGGAGATGATTTCTGATGACCGATTTTTCGGATAAATATAAAAAAGCCCTTGAATATCAGGAACTTTCTCCCGATTTCAAGGAACGGACAGCAAAGCTTATGGCAGAACTTCGTGACGCAGACGCACCTGTGCTCAAAACAGCAGATGAAAATGACAGCACAGTTTCACCTGTGATCGTTTCGGACAGCAGCGGTGCAAAAACAGACAGGACCAAATTCATAAAGATCATCTCCACCGCTGCCGCAGCAGCAGCCTGCCTTACGGTAGCCTTTGCTCTGAACAGGGCAGGAGTTCTTGACAAGGACAGCGAGACCTCTCTCGCCGCAGCCGACAGCATCTCCACAGAAGTTACCGACCTCATTGAAGCAGAAGAACAGGCGGAAGAAGCCCCCTCAGAAGCTGAATATGACATAGCTGCGTATGATATAACTGCCGATGAAGCTGTTGATGTGATACCCGAAGAGACCACAGCAGCAACAGAAGCGGAAATTACTGCCGAGACTGCCGAAACAGCACCTATCAGTACATACTCAGCCCCCATTACAACTAATGAGACCACAGTATATTCCGAAGAAACTGTTACAGCAGCAAAAAAGGATTCTGCTCCCCCCGATGAATATGCCGCCGCAGGCAATGCAAATGAAACTGCGGCAGCCGTTTCCGAGGAAGAGGAGATGGCTCTTGAAACAGTACTCATTCTTGAACCTTTTTCCGAGGATATGGGAGAAGAGATACCCGCAGATGCCAATGAAACGATCGACGGGGAAATAAGCGATGAGGCTCCCGCAACCGACGACACAAGCATTCCAAGCGCAGCAAGATCATCGGCATTCTCACCCAAAACCGCAGTTTCGGAATTTCCCGCACAAAATGCCACTGCTGTTATAACCCCATCATTTGAAGACATAGACCCCGAAAACGGAAATGTTGTGACATATGAACCGAAACAGATACGCAGCGTTTCAAAGCTTATTACTCTGAACAAAGAGCTGTACAATTTTACCGACAGTGAAGCTTCATACTCCTCCGAAGCTCCTGCCGACAGCCGTTATATCATTGATTACACAGACAAACAAGGAAATGCTCTGCGTATCTATATGGGCAGCAGATATATCTGCTTTGCCAAGGACGGCTATTACTACACCTTTGACCTGACAGAAGAGGAATACAATGACCTTGACAGCACACTGTTCGGACTTATATCATAACTTTCAAAATTTTATCTGGGTATCACTTTGAGTCAGCAAGATTATTGACAAGCATAGAATACCTGCAAACAGGAGCAGCCAAAGTGGCAAACAAAAGGCGCTGATAAAGCATTTCGTGGAAGCATCTGCGATTAAAGCGGAAACAAAATTCAGCAAGATACAG
>CAKSPU010000059.1 GCA_934486875.1 uncultured Oscillospiraceae bacterium | reverse complement strand
TGACAGGAGTGCTGAAAATAAAGGTAAGCAAGGAATTTGGTCAGTCTACTGTATCGAAGATCCTTGAGCTTGTGGAAAATTCTCAGGAAAAGAAGTCCAGGAGCGAGAACTTTATTTCAAAATTTGCCCGTGTTTATACCCCTGCGGTTGTTTTCGGCGCTCTTATCCTTGCAATGATCCCGCCCCTTGTGACCGATATGGATTTCGGCAAATGGGTCTACCGTGCAATGACATTCCTCGTAATCTCCTGCCCCTGTGCGCTGGTGATCTCAATTCCCCTTTCATTTTTCAGCGGAATCGGCGGAGCTTCAAAGGTCGGCGTGCTCATCAAGGGCGGCAACTATCTTGAAGCGCTGGCAAGCACAGAGGTCGTGGTTTTCGATAAAACGGGAACACTTACCAAGGGCAGCTTTAATGTAACGGCTATCCACACCGACAAGATGAACGAAGCTGAGCTTCTCGAAACAGCCACACTTGCGGAGTGCTACTCCGACCACCCCATTTCCCTTTCACTGAAGCGTGCATACGGCAAAAAGTGTGATTCGTCAAGAGTGGAAAAGGTTGACGAGATCGCAGGTCACGGCGTTAAGGCAATTATTGACGGCAAGACTGTTCTTGCGGGAAATATGAAGCTGATGAAAACTGAAAATATCGAGGGCGCTCACGAGTGCCACCGTGCAGGAACTGCGGTACACGTTGCAGTAGACGGCGTTTATATGGGTCACATAATCATCTCCGACGAGCTGAAGGACGGCGCAAAGGAAGCTATGGAAAAGCTCCGTGCCGTTGGTGTCCACAAGACCGTAATGCTCACGGGAGATGACCGCAGAGTTGGCGAGCAGTGTGCGAAAGCGCTGGGAATGGACGAATATCACGCCGAGCTTCTTCCCGCAGACAAGGTTGACTGCGTTGAAAAGCTTCTTGCTGAGAAATCTCCCAAGAAATCCCTTATCTTTGTTGGCGACGGCATCAACGATGCACCTGTTCTCACAAGAGCCGATATCGGCATCGCAATGGGCGCAATGGGCTCTGATGCAGCTATCGAAGCCGCTGACGTGGTACTTATGGACGATGACCCGAGAAAGATACCTCTTGCAATAAAGATATCCGAAAAAACGGCTGCTATCGTCCGTGAAAACATAATCTTCGCCCTTGGCATAAAGCTTCTGACACTTGTTCTCGGAGCGCTTGGAATAGCCAATATGTGGGCGGCTGTGTTCGCTGACGTAGGCGTTTCGGTAATTGCGATCCTGAACGCTATGAGAGCTATGAGCATTAAGGAATAATACTAATAACCAATAAAACTGTAGACAAAAAATCTTCGCATAATCCATATACGCAAGATTACGCTCGATTTTTTGTACAGTTTTTAATTGGTTATTAGTATAAGATAATATTTATGAGCCTGCGGTTAATGATCGCAGGCTTTTTTATTCCGCTCTTTCCTCACACATACGGAAAACGTCAAAAAGCATCTGCTGACCCCAGGAAAAAAGCACAAGGGCTATTCCCGCATTGACTGAACCAATTGCAATAAGCACAAATCCGCCAATTATACCCACAAAATAAGTAAGCAGCAGAGTTATGTATGCCGCCGAATGAACCATTGCCCTCCCCCGTTCGTCAGCATCAATTTCAGTCTGCTCCGAAGCATAATCAGGGTTGAGCTTAGTCATTTTAATTGTATGCACACCTCTGATTATGATTTCAAATGCAGAAATGAGAGAAGCTGCCAAAAGCAAAAGCATTACTATAGGCTGAAATTTGGGTCCGTTTATTAATATTATCGGAACCGCTATAATGCCAAAAGCAATTCCGAAAATTATCTGTGCCCTTCCCGAATACTTCTTTCTAATCCAGAATCCGCCTGCACTGATGTTATTGAAATGTTCTCTGAGCTTATTGTAAAATTTCATTATTCTTCCTCCTCGTAAATGAAAATGTCCTCTACCGACACGTCAAAATACCTTGCCAGCTTTATGGCAAGAATTATTGAGGGGTTGTATCTGCCGTTTTCAAGAGACCCTATTGTCTGCCTTGATACACCCATTGCCTTTGCCAGCTCCTCCTGACGTATTCCACGCTGCTTTCTGATTTCTTCAAGTCTGTTTTTCAGTTTGCATCAACTCCTTGTTATAATAATGTAAAGCTCGCTTTCCATTATTATAACACAGTCATTCGCAAATGTCAAGCATACTTTCCATTTTTATATAAAAAAAACACTCCCTTTTCAGAGAGTGATTTTTCATATCATATCAAATTATCTTCCGATAATCCTGTAGACCTTGTTTCTTGACCTGCGTCTGTAAAGCTCGGGAAGATAGGTGTTTCTGAATGCAGCTATCGCCGCTGTGCCGCCTGACTGAGCAGTGCCCTGTGCGGAAACGGGAGTTCCTGCACTGGTGTCCTCGCCTATCTCGGGGAGATATACAACAAATGCATAGGGCGAGAAGCTGTTTGCGGTAAACTGCATACACTCAACGCCGCCAACATTGACGTGGATAGCGGGGAGAATTTCAAGCTGTCCCAGGTCGGAAACGTGAACAACGGAAATATGGTCGGCATAAGGGATAAATTCATCGGGAACGGGTATCGTGAGGGTCATATAATAGCCCTCGTTGATAGTAGCCTTGGTATCCGTTCCTGCGTTGTAGATCGCAATGTCCATAGGATAGATGAGGAAGCTTTCAAGTCCCTCACCGTAGAAATTCAGCACACCCTGAACAGCCGTTACCGTTTCGGGACTGAGTGTAAATCTCACGTCGATGTCATTATTGAAAGCACCCTTGCCTGCAAAGGCGGAGATAATGTTGCTGTTTGACATTCCGTAGGGGGTGGTTCCAGTGATGTATATGCGGTAATCCCCTGCCTCGGTGCTGCTGTTGTCAGTGGGCTTTTTGCCGTCAGAAGCGGCTGTGGGTGTGGCTGTAACCGCAAGGGAATAGCCTGAATATACCACGGTGCCGTTCACATTCTTGTATGCAGCCACCATATAGGTGTACTCTCTGCCAGCGGTAAGACCCGTGTGTACAAAGCTTGTATTGGTAACTATTCCCACAGGTGCAAAGGACATCTGAGCCATATTGTAGGAATATACCACATATCCCTCCGCTCCGTCGGACTTTTTCCAGCTGAGTGATACCTGCTCCGCTCCGGCTGTTGCCGTAACATCTGTGGGAGCATTCAGCTCAACGCCCACGGTGGCAGTTCTGTTAACGGAGAAATCGCCCTCCACAAGATTGTCGTCAACATATTTATATGCGCAGACGGAATATGTGTATGTGGAGTTGTTGGAAAGATTTGTGTGTATCGCAGTGGTCTTGCTCACCTTGTCAAGGAGATATCTTGAACCGTTGCCCGCCACGAGATATACGCAGTATCCCTCGGCACCCTTAACGGCAGTCCAGCTGAGAGTTATCTGTCCGTCCCCGGCTGTGACTGTGAAGTCCGTGGGAGCAGGGAGATTTATTCCTGCCTTGCCCGTAACCTTCTGAGCATAAGCATCGGAAGCGGTCTCCTTGTTGTTTATCACTGTAAATGGGATTATGCGGTAATCATATTCATCGCCGTTTTTAAGTCCCGTGTGGGTAAATTCCGTACCGCCCACATTGGCGACAGTGCTCCAGCTGTCGGAATTTTTCCGTGAATACTGAACATAATAGCCGTCAGCACCGTCTACCTTGTCCCATTTGAGGGTAATGCTGCCGTCACCGCCTGTGGCTGTAAGTCCCTGAACAGAGCTGAGAGTGAAGCTTATCCTGCCCCTCTGCTCGGAGCTGTACTCACCGATGTAGTCCTTGCCGTCAACAGTTCTGTACGCCATTACCTTGTAGGAATAATCCACATTGTTGTCAACATAGCTGTCGGTGTAGGAGGTCTGAGCGCCCTTGTAAATTTCGCTTGATGAGCCGTCGGGAGATGTTCTTGTGAGGATATATCCCGCTGCGCCCTTTACAGCGCTCCAGCTTACGTTTATAGTCTTGCCCGACGGTGTGACGGTGAGATTCAGAACATCGTCCACCTGAACGGTGGGAGTGAAAAGCTCGGAGCGGGTCGCTGTAACGCTTGTGATAGGAGCGTCGCTGCCGATAACGATATATGACTTAACAGATGCGTAGTAATTGACATCATTTTCAAGCTTCTGCTTGGGAGTGTAGCTGTTGAGCCCCTCCACCTTTTCATCGGCAACGACCACCTGTCCCGATTCCTTTACAATGCTGACATAATAGCCGTCAACAGGTTCATTGGTGCCGTCCTTGTAAGCGATATCCCAGAAGATAACTGCGCTGTTTTCAAGGGGCTTTACGGTAACGCTTGCGGGAGGCTGGGGAGCCTGTGATGGTGTCACCGACAATGTCCTTGAAGAATAAAGGGCTGTGGAAGCGTCGGAAGAAAGAGTTATGTCATAAGTCACATCATTGATAAGACCCTCGATGTAAAAAACAAGGTCATTGCCGGATCTGGTACACCGGCTTTCCTCAAACTTTACCGTATCGGTTCTTGCAATACCGTTTTCATCGGTGTGAACAAGAGTTGCTGTGTAATACTTTGTTCCCTTGTGAGGGGTAAAGCTTATCATAGCACGTCCGTTGCCGCCCTGAACACTGTTGAGCACAACGCTGTTGAGAGAATTTATCTCAACCGTATATTTCACGGGCGCACCGCTTGTCATTCCGTCGGCGTGGGCTGTTACCGCAAATTCGATATCCTCACCCTGTCTGATATTCGGGTCATTCACATTTATCCTTGCGAAATCGCTTGTATATCTGCTTGTCTCGGCAATAACAGGTCTGCCGTTGGCGGTGACGCTGTAGTAAACATCGAAATTTGATGTGCCCTCGGGGCGCTTCCAGGTAAGTGTCCACATACTGCCGTCAGGCGAAAGTGTCACGTCAAGGTTTGTGGGGGAATTGAGCACCGCATCGGTTATCTTTTTCTCAGCCGAGCGTGCTGTGGTGTATTCGGCTGTGGAGGTGTCCTTTTCGGGGAACACATACTGACTTGTGAGCAGTAAGCCGTCACGGTTCATCACATCATAATAAGCGACTGCGGTATAATAGCGCACGCCCGTCCCCGCAAATGCCTTGGGGTCCTCAAAGGAATATGTTCCGTTTGTCATCTGGGACGGGGTTATTTTGACCCTCGAAGAATAGAAGCTCTCGCCCTCGTCCTTGCAGAAAAGCACGATGTATGAGGGTGCGGAAGCATTTGATGCAAGGGAGATATCCACAGTTGCAGTTTTATTGCTCATTGAAACGGAAATGTCGGGCTTTCCTGCTGTGAGAGGAGCTGCGCTGCCCGAACGTGTGAAGCACTTGCTGTAAAGCGGAACGGTCACATCGGGAGTGCCGTCGCCGTCATAATCGGGCGATACGCTTCTGAAAGCTCTTATGGCATATATCTGGGACTTGCCCGAAACTCCCGCTATCTCGGCAGTACATTTGGTCCTTGAAGCGTCATTTTCAGTTGCCTTGTCGGCAGTGATAACAGTGGGATTTGCGGCATATCTTCCGTTGGAATATGTATAGACCGCATATCCGTCAGGCTCGGGAGTGATGCTGTTCCATTTGAGGATCACCTTTCCAACGCCGCTGTATGCCGTAAGGGCTGGGATATCCTTAGGTATCTCGCTGTAGGTCTGACCGTTGTAGTCCCATACCTTGGAAACGGCTGTGCTTGAAATTTTTGATGCCGCATAATTGTATTCTTCCTTGCTTGCGGTACGGATATATGCAGCCGCATCGGGGGCAATGTTCGTGAAATTGTTGCTGCCCACGGACATTCCCGTTGAATAGCCGAGAGTAATGGTGGTAAGCTCGGGCATTCCGTTGAATGCGCCGCTTTCTATCTGCAAAGCATATTTGTCATTATTCACGTATTTTGTGTAAAGGTCAGCCTCATAAACCGAGGAGCGGATCGGCTGGAGCTCCGAAGCGGTTATGAGCTGCTTTGCATCAGCCACATACTTCATAAGCGAAACAGTGTCCGCACTTGCGGTAATTTCCGAGCTCATTGCCACAAATGCAAGGGCAAGGAGCATCGACATCGCTCTCTGTCCGAAGGGACGATAGGGCAGAGCCTGTTTTTTCACGGGCTTTTTCACCGTATATGTATCCCTTTCGGGAACAGGCACATCGGGATATACCCTGCGGGTCTTTTCACGCCGCTTTATTCCGAGAAAATTTCCGTCCTTGTCCGACAGCGCCATATCCACACTGCGGCACGCCGACATAAACAGAATGACCGCATATTTTGCAATAATGCAGGGCAGGAAAAGCAGAGGATTTTTCCCTGCCTCTTCAAGCTTCCTGACTATTTTTCTCTGAGTATTGAAATCCATAACCAGACCGTCCTATCTATGTAAAATTTGTAAATAGCGATAGTTATACATATATATTCTAACACAAAAACACGGGAATGTCCATAGAAAATACCATTTTCTATGAAAATTCCCGTAAAATTTCAAATTATTTTTTGTGCATTTTTACAGCGCAAGGGTAAAGTCCGAAGCAAGAGGGCAGTTCATATCGTGAGATACTATTATAATGGTTTTTCCCGCCGCTGTTTCACCTATAAGCTCCGCCGTTTTTACAGCGTTGTCACGGTCGATGCCCTTGAAAGGCTCGTCAAGCAGAAGCATACCGAAATCGGGGCAAAGCGCCCTGACAACAGCAGTTCTCCGCCGCATTCCTCCCGAAAGCTCTTTCACAGGGCGGCGGATATCGCTTTTTTCAAGCCCCGTCCGAATAAGTGCGGTTGGAATGTCAATAAGCGGCTTTTTTGCCACAAGGAGACAGTTTTCAATGGCGGAAAGCTCCTCAAAAAGCCTGTCCTCCTGAAAAACTGCGGATATTTTCCCCGACGGTCTTTGGGAAATATCTCCCGAAAAGGGTTCAAGCCCCGAAATTATGCGGAGAAGCGTGGTCTTGCCGCAGCCCGAGCTGCCTGTTATCCGTGTAATTTTTCCGTTCGGCAGCTCTGCCGAAAAAGCATTGAAAACGGTTATGCCGCCGTAGGCTTTAGAGATATTATCCAGCCGCATTTTCTTTTTTGCTGCCCCTTGCAAGGAGCTTGCGGAGGGTCTTGACAACCGCATCGAAATTATATACAAGGCACACGATGAAGCCGAGGATAAGTCCCACCCAGTAAACATCGGGGTGCTTTGCGGTTATGACGCACATAAAGAGGATTATGACTGTGTTTACAAGGAAGCGGAAATAATCCACACGGAAGAAGATGTATTTTCTTGCATCGAAAAGTCTGACCGCAAAGCAGGCAAAATATGCCGCCGCCGTTGCGATAGCCGCTCCCCACACGCCGTACTGGGGAATCAGCAGGAAGTTCAGGATTATATTCACCACAGCCGCCACAAATGCAGTGGCACAGGAATTTACCGAGCGCTTTTTTGTGGTATATACGGAGGAAAGGAACTGGCAGAAGCACTGGAATATCATTGCGATAATGAGGATAGGGGTAAAGGTCTGAGCCTCGCTGAATCGGCTTGTGTCGGAATTTCCCGTAAGGATAAGTGTAAGGGGCTTGCAGAGCATTATAAGTCCCGCCGCAGCGATATAAAGCAGTGAGGAATATGCCCCGAACACCGTTTCGTAGAATTTTCCGAGTCCTCTGCTGTTGCGCTCCTCGATAGAGGACATCTGCCACGCCTGATAGAACATCGTCGTCACAAGCATAAGCAGCGTGGGGAGCTTGTAGGCAATGGAATAAATGCCGTTTTCGGTAGCACCCACCATATTTACAACGAACCACCTGTCAGATGCGGAGGTCACCCACCAGAGCAGGTAGGTGGGGATAAGCGGAGCGGAGAACCTGAGCATCTCCCCTATCACCTTTTTGTCGATGTAGAACACGTCAACATATTTGTGAAGTCCCGCAACCGCAGTAAGGAAGAGCAGGGAGCACACATCAGACACAACAAAGGAAACAACATATCCCGTAACGCCAAGCTTGCAGCCCCCGATAAGGACAAGGTTGCTTATGACCTGGACCAGCACGGTAAGTATCCCGTCCACAGCAAAAAGCTTCACATATCCCCTTGCACGGACAAACTGAGAAGCCATCTGTCTGAAGCAGGAGAAATAGCAGTAGATGTATAGCAGGAAAACATAGCTGCCGATAGTGGAATTGAGCCTGAGCAGGGGGGTAAACAGCATAAATATCGTCATACCCAGCAGAACGCTCACGTTTGCACCCGTATAAACCTTTCTCGGGTCATAGCCGCCGTCCATACCGAAGCGGATAACAGCGTCCGCCATACTGAATGTGACCAGGGGAACAAGGACATTCACGGTGTTGTAGATAAGGTCTGCCGTGGAATATTCCGCCTCGGTCATACAGCGGGTGTAGAGCATCGTCATAAAGAAGCCCAGAAATTTTGCTCCGAAGCTTCCAATGCCGAAAATAATGGTATTGCCCATCAGCTTTTTGTATTTATTCATTGTCGTGACCATTCCTTACTGAGTGTTGTATCTAAAAATATAATTAATGTAATTATATCACATTTTTCCTCAGAATGGAATAGATATTCGCAAAGTTTTTTCAGAAAATATTTGCTCTCCATCGGTTAACATTATTTTCATACTCCTCATATTGACAAAAATATATCTGCATAGTATAATTATAGCAAGAAATACTATTTATATATGTTTATATGAAAGGACGAAAAATAATGCTGGAGCTTAAAGATATACACTGGCGGCTTCCCGAGGGTGAGGAAATACTCAAAGGAGTTGACCTCACCGTTCCCGACGGAATGCTTACGGTAATAACAGGCCCCAACGGCGGCGGAAAGACCTCCCTTGCCAAGGTCATTGCGGGACTTTATGAGCCCTGCGGCGGAAAAATACTTCTTAACGGCACCGACATCACCGGAAAGAATATCACCGAAAGAGCAAAAATGGGTGTTGCATATGCATTTCAGCAGCCTGTAAGGTTCAAGGGTCTCACCGTAAGAGACCTTCTGGAGCTTTCCGCAGAGGAAAAGCTCAGCGACGAAAAAATATGCTCTCTCCTGGGCGAAGTCGGTCTCTGCGCCCGTGAATATATGGACAGAGAGGCTGATTCGAGCCTTTCGGGCGGCGAGAGCAAGCGCATTGAGATAGCCACCGTGCTTGCAAGGAAAAATGCGGAAATGCTGGTATTTGACGAACCCGAGGCAGGCATCGACCTGTGGAGCTTTTCAAGCCTTATCAGCGCCTTTGAACGCTTAAAAAGCGAGGGCAGCCGTTCTCTGCTGGTAATTTCCCATCAGGAGAGAATTATGGAGATAGCCGACCACATCGCTGTCATCGCCGACGGAAAGGTGACGGCTCAGGGCAGGCGTGAGGACATTCTCCCCCAGCTCCTCACAGGCGAAAAATCATCAAAATGTCCTTTGGGCAGAACAAGGAAAGAGGAATGTTAAGCTATGAATGATATAACAGGACAGCTCCTTAAAATAGTATCCGACTGGGACGGCAAAAGCTTCAAGGGTGCATACAACATCAGAGAGGACAGCGGCTGCGCAGGCAGACAGTCCTCGGAAAATATTAAGATAGAGCCCAAGACCGATAATCCCGGCATCAACATAAAAATAAGCGCAAATGCCCGGAAAGAGACCGTTTATATCCCCGCCTGCATCACCAAGGGCGGCGTTGATGACCTTGTTTACAACGACTTCATCGTTGAGGACGGTGCAGATGTGATAATCGTGGCAGGCTGCGGCGTTCACAGCGATAATGACGAGGAATCGAGACATAACGGTATCCACCGTTTCTTTATCGGCAAAAACGCAAAGGTGCTGTACAAGGAAAAGCACATCGCCACAGGCAAGGGTACGGGAGCAAAGCGCATTGACCCTGTTACCGATGTTACAATGGGCGAAAATTCATATATGGAAATGGACACTATGCAGATAGGCGGCGTTACAAGCACAAACCGCTCCACCACAGCCCGTCTCGGCGCAGGGGCAAAGCTTGTGATAAGAGAAAGACTGCTCACCGACAACAACGAGACCGCAAGATCGGTTTTCGATGTTTCCCTTGACGGCGATGACAGCGGCGTTGACCTTGTTTCCCGCTCCGTTGCAAAGGGTCATTCCTTTCAGGAGTACAGGTCTGTGATAAACGGAAACTGCCGCTGCACAGGTCATTCCGAGTGCGATGCTATACTTGCGGACAGCGGACGAGTGAACGCAGCTCCCGCACTGAATGCCGCAAGCCTTGACGCTTCCCTTATCCACGAAGCGGCCATCGGCAAGATCGCAGGAGAGCAGATAATCAAGCTCCGCACACTGGGACTTACCGAGGAAGAAGCGGAAAGAAAGATAATCGACGGATTTTTGAAGTGATAAAGCAGTGCCCCCCGAAATTTCGGGGAGCACTGCTTTGCTTTATCATCTGACCCTGTTTAATAGCGTAAGCTTTCCGCTTTTTACCGCTTCCGCATAATCCTTGTATGACCTAAAGGGAGTCTCACTCACCACTCCGCCGCCGTACCACCTGTCGGTAGTGTTGTGTGCATCGGAGCCTGCCGTCACGGGCAGGTCATACCACCGTGCAAATTCCGCAGCACGGTCATTGAAAGGGGTGTCAAGAGGGTGAGACGCATTTATTATCTCTATCGCATCAACAAAATGAGGGCAATGGGTAGTCGATCTGATGTACGGATAATCCCTGAACGGGTGCGCCTGTACAGCAAATGCACCCTCGGAGCGGGCAAGCTCCAGAAACTGTGTCAGCCCCATATCAAGGATATGATCGTGGTCAAGGAGCCACTGCTTGTCAAGACCGTAGATAAGAAAATCCGAACCGCCGTTGCCGTATTCGATGCCGAAGAAAACGTCAAGACCTATCTCTTTTCCCCGCTTTTTAGCATTCTCATAGCCCGCACAGTAAAGCTCTATCCGCTCTTTCCAGGGCAGGTCACGGGGAACTGCACTGTTTCCGTTGAAAAAGTGATCGGTGATGAAAATGCCGTCATAGCCCTCTGCCTTGTACTTGTCAGCCATATCCGCAGCGGAGGAATTTGCACAGGCGCTTGCCTCCATTGTGTGCATATGAGTTTCGTACCGGTACATTATTTATCCTCCCTGTGCATAATGCGGTGCTCCTTTTCAAGCTCGTCCATAAGCTCGGAAAGGGTCATTTTCTGATTAACGGAGGTGACAGCCGCTTTAAGAGGTATGCCGCCAAGACCGTTTGCACGCATATCATCAACGGTTCTGCCAAGCTTTTTCCCGTCCATACAGGAAAATATCACGCACTGCCTCGGGTCGTGAGCCGTCTTGTCATCCTTTGCCGAAAATCCCGCAAAGCCTGTTACCATGGGAACTATGACGCCAGCCTTGGTAAAACCTTGTCCAACAGGCGCCATTTCCGACTCCGCTGAAAACCTCCGTAAACTGTCCGCACTGCGGGCAGATGTGTCCGGGCAGAGCGGCGGTAACGACGCCAGCCTTTTATCCTGCTTCTTCCTTCGTCCCGAAAGTCCTCCGCAAACCCGCCCGAAAGCGGCTCTGAATCCCTCCCCCGGGGCAGGGACGCTGCCCCACCCCGAAGGAGGCCACAC
>CAKSPU010000058.1 GCA_934486875.1 uncultured Oscillospiraceae bacterium | reverse complement strand
GCAGTCAACAGTATATATCAAGCCGTTATGTACTCCGAATGTAGTAGTATTGGCACTGTCGGGCAGTTCTGTAAGGGTGTTGGCAGTAAAATCATAAATTTCCACACCGTCTGCCCATTCGTAGCCAACACGGTTGACAAGAAAGCGGTCATCGTCAAACGGCATACCGAAACGATATGTCTTGCTTTTAACAAAATAGGGGTCGTCCTCCTCGTCCGTCCGTGCGCAGAGCACAGTGCCGTCAGATGCATTGACAATGCTTCCGTTTACGCATTTTACTGCCCTGTCACCCCAGGAATAAACGTAATCGTCCGATGAAACGCCCTCGGTGAATGTGTGGCCTCCTCCGGTGTCAAATTCAATAAGTGTGGAATTTTCTCCCGCTCTGTCCGTCATAAAAATACTTGCGCCCTTTTTTCCGTCGGAAATGATATCAGAAAAATAAAAATCCGAGGACGGTGCATCTATCCTGAAAATTTGTGACTTGTCATCAAGGGATATCCCCGCAATATAATCGGGCTTTGCCTCGGCTGCGCCATTCGGAGCAAAGTAATATTTCACGATAAGAATATCTCCCCCCGATACCCCAAAGCTGCCTGTGTAATATCCCTCGTCCGAAAATTCTGAGAGGTCAATATATGAACTGAATGCTTTTTCATTTTCAGAAGCTGTATCAGATGTCTGAACCTCTGTAATATCACTGCTTTCCGTTGCCTGCTCCGCAGTGTCCTCAACCACATCAGAGATCTCAGTCACAATGCTGACCGATTGGGAATTGACCGGGCTTTCAACTATGTCAGTTTCCTCTGTTTCAACATTTTCATTTCCGCAGGCAGTTAGAATCAATGCAGCAAGAGCCGCCGCAAAATATTTTTTCTTCATAAATCGTCCCCCTGTCAAATATTTATTTACAGTATAACACCGCAATATGATACTGTCAATCAATGTACCGCTTTGTGTTCTGACTGTAACCGTATTGTTACTATTTTTAAAGTCTTTTTTGTTGACAAGCGGGAGATAAAATGGTAAAATTATTCTTGAAATTGTTTACATCATTATTGGTTAGTGATAATAACATATAATATAAAAAATACAACCGAACGGAGAATGACAATGCCCAAATATTTCGGAACTGACGGCTTCCGAGGCGAAGCCAACAAGACTCTTACCGTTGAACACGCCTTTAAGATAGGCAGATTTATCGGTCATTATTACGGAAAGGATCACCGCTGCTCTGTGGTCATCGGCAAGGATACCCGCAGAAGCTCATATATGTTTGAATATGCTCTTGTAGCAGGTCTTACAGCTTCGGGAGCGGACGTGAGCCTTATGCACGTCACCACCACACCCTGCGTGTCCTACGTTGTCCGCACAGATGATTTTGACTGCGGAATAATGATCTCTGCAAGCCACAATCCCTTTTATGACAACGGCATTAAGCTCTTCAACAACAAGGGTGAAAAGCTTGAGGAAAGCGTTATTCTTGAAATTGAAAAGTACATAGACGGCGAATATCCCGAAATCCCCCTTGCTGAAAGAGATGCTATAGGCTGTGCCACAGATTATTCGGCAGGCAGAAACCGTTACATCGGCTATCTTATTTCCCTCGCCGTATATTCACTTAAGGGCAAAAGGATAGGTCTTGACTGTGCAAACGGTTCTTCCTTCAATATTGCCAAAAGTGTTTTTGATGCTCTTGGCGCAAAGACATACGTTATAAACAATGACCCTGACGGACTGAATATCAATACAAACTGCGGCTCCACACATATTGAAGGACTTCAGAAGCTTGTCAGGGAACAGAAGCTTGATGCGGGCTTCGCTTTTGACGGTGACGCTGACCGCTGCCTTGCCGTTGATGAAAACGGTGATGTTGTTGACGGCGATAAGATACTTTATATTTACGGCAGCTATATGAAAGAAAAAGGCACTCTTGAACATAATACAGTTGTAACAACTGTAATGTCAAACATCGGTCTTTACAAGGCTTTTGACGAGCTTGGAATCAATTACGAAAAGACAGCCGTAGGCGATAAATACGTTTATGAATGTATGAACGAACACGGCTACAAGCTTGGCGGCGAAAATTCGGGACACATCATTTTCAGCAAATACGCAAACACAGGCGACGGCATAATCACAGCTATCAAGCTTATGCAGGTAATGTGCAGCAAAAAGAGCACCCTTGCAAAGCTCTGCGCACCACTGACGATCTATCCCCAGCTGCTCAAAAACGTAAGAGTTACCGACAAAAATGCCGTGCTGAATGACCCCGATGTTAAGGCATCTGTGAAAAAGGCTGAGGAAGAGCTTGGTACAAACGGCAGAATGCTTGTCCGTCCCAGCGGCACAGAGCCTCTTCTCAGAATTATGGCAGAAGCCCAGACCAAGGAGCTTTGCGATAAATATGTAACAATGGTTGAAAATACCGTCCGTGAAAAAGGCTTTATAATTTAAAATAATTTAAAATGAGCATAAACAATGCAGTCCGTAAAAGGGCTGCATTGTTTTATCTTGTAAGCATATACATCAGTGCATTTACCACCGAAGCCGCCGCATTGCTGCCGCCTTTTCTTCCACGGGCAGCAATATATTCCGCTCCCGATGAGATAATAAGCTCCTTTGACTGCACCACGTTTACAAATCCCACAGGCATTGCGATAACCAGTGCGGGAGAAAGCTGACCTGCGTCCATAAGCTCTCTTGCTCTTATAAGGAATGTGGGGGCATTTCCGGAAACAAGTATCAGCGGCTTTCCCTCGAGCCTTGCCGCTTTTTCCACCGACGCACAGGCTCTTGTAACCCCATTTTCCTTTGCCGCCGCCGCAACATCAGGGTCAGCCATATAGCAGAATGCCTCACAGCCAAGCTTTTTGAGCGCCGCCTTGTTTATCCCCGAAAGCGCCATATTGGTATCTGTCACGATATATGCACCGCTTTCAAGCACTTTCAGCGCCGTATCAACGGCATTTTCGGAAAATTTCAGATTTTGAAGATAATCAAAATCCGCCGTTGTGTGTATCACCCTCATAAGGACAGGGGCAGTTTTCGGGTCAAGCTCAACTCCCCTTTCGGCAATTTCCGATGCAATTATCTCAAAGCTTCTCTTTTCAATGTCCTCAGGTCTTACATATTCAAGCTTCAATATTCTATCCCCTTCCGAGCGGTTATTCCCTGCTGATACGGGTGCTTTACGCATTTTATCTCACTGACATAATCCGCTGCGGAAACAAACCTTTCCTGCGGGTCTCTTCCCGTCAGCACAAGCTCGCAATGTTCTGCCTTTTCAAAAACGATCCTGTCAGCCGTACCGGTATCCACAAGCTTTTTATTGTATGCTCCGAAAAATTCATCAATAATGAGCATATCTACGTTACCCGCAGACATTTTCTCAAATGCAGATGCAAGCAGCCTGTTATGGATATCCGTAAGCTCCGATTTCTGCTCATCAGTCATATTGAAGGTAAAGCCAAAGCTTTTTTCGGGACGAATGACCTTGATGTCAGGGATAAGCGCCAGACTTTCAAGCTCAGAAGTGGGATTGCCTTTGAGAAGCTGAACCAAAAGCACCCTTTTACCTGCTCCCGCAGCCCTGAGAGCCAGTCCCAGCGCAGCGGTTGTTTTTCCCTTGCCGTCACCGCAGTAAATGTGGATAAGCCCCTTGTTTTCATTCATATTTATCACAGCTTTTCATTAAGAATTTTGTAGATAAGCTTCATATCAATGTTTGCCCGAACGCTGTCTGCAAGAAGCTTGTACTGGGTCTCCTTGTATTCCTGCCTGCTCATAGCCTTTCCGCCATAAATAAGCCCCTTTGCCTTAAAAAGTGCCATAACTATCTCACGGGATATCTCTGTGCTGTCAAAAAGCCCGTGAACATAGCTGCCGTAAACATTTTTCACATTGCAGCCGTCGGATATGCCATTTTCAAAGTGTGACAGTGAGTTGCCACCAACATCAGTCCTGCCCATATGGATCTCATATCCCGAAAAGCTCTTGCCCGAAAGCGAGGAAAACGGCCCTGTGAGAGCTTCCATAACTCCCGATATCTGAGTCCTTGTTTTTTCAGAATGGAACACAGTCGTGCAGGGCAGCAGTCCCATTCCTCTTATCTCGCCGCCGCCCTCGGTGTTATCGGGATCGCTTATCATTTTTCCAAGCATCTGATATCCGCCGCATATGCCGAAAACAGGCACACCCTTTTCGGCAGCTCTTATCACAGCCGCTTCAATGCCGCTTTCTCTCAGCCACTTCATATCAGATATCGTACTCTTGGTACCCGGAATAATTATCATATCGGCTTCTGATATTTCCGATGACTTCGTGACATAGCTTACCAATACTCCGTCGTACTGAGAAAAAACATCAAAATCGGTAAAATTTGATATTCTCGGCAGACGGATCACCGCAATATTTACAAGTCCGTTTTCATTTTTTTCAAGCTTGTCCGAAAGGCTGTCCTCATCATCAATATCACACTTGATATACGGAACAACTCCGGCAACGGGAACATTTCCCTTTTCTTCAAGTATCCTGCACCCGTCATCAAAAAGTGACTTATCCCCTCTGAACCTGTTCACAACAAGCCCCTTGACCATTCTCCGCTCATCTTCTTCAAGGAGCATAAGCGTTCCCAGAAGCTGCGCAAAAATGCCCCCTCGGTCAATGTCACCCACAAGGAGAACAGGCGAACCCGCAAGCTTCGCCATTCCCATATTAACGATATCATCAGTTTTAAGATTAAGCTCCACGGGACTTCCCGCACCCTCGATAACAATAATATCGTGCTTTTTGTCAAGCTCATTGAACGCTTCCATTATCTCAGGGATAAACTGCTTTTTGTTTCTGAAATACTCCGAAGCCCGCATATTTCCTCTGACCCTGCCGTTAACGATGACCTGTGAGCCAACATCGGAGGTGGGCTTTAAAAGTATGGGGTTCATTAGCACCGACGGCTCAACGCAGGCCGCCTCTGCCTGCATAGCCTGAGCACGTCCCATTTCAAGCCCCTCGGAAGTTATGAACGAGTTCAGCGCCATATTCTGAGATTTGAATGGGGCGCAGGAATAGCCGTCCTCACAAAAGATTCTGCAAAGTGCTGCGGAGAAAAAGCTTTTCCCAGCGTTCGACATGGTACCCTGGATCATAAGCTTCAGAGCCATCGGATAACTCCTTTCTCAGTAAAAAAATAAGTCTTAGATTGTCCTCGTGGCTTTTGACTGCCATTCGGTAAAAATTATCACCAAGTCCTCTGAAATTTTTGCAGGAGCGAATGGCAATATCATATTTTAGCAGTATTTCCTCGATTGGTTTTTCAGACTTGAAAAGCAGGAAGTTAGCTTCCGAGGGAAAGAGATCTATCACAGGAAATTTGCCCATATTATCGTTTATATACCGCTTTTCACGAGATATATAAGTGACCGTTCTTGTGACAAAATCCTCCTCGTCAAGAGCCGCAATTCCTGCCGCCTGAGCCGGAATGCTCACACTCCAGCTCTGCCCCGACCGTCTTACCTTTTCCCTGAAATCATCATCGGCGCAAAGCATATATCCGAGTCTCAGCCCCGGAACAGAATACATCTTCGTGAACGCCTTGATGATAACAGCACCCTTTTCAAGAAGCTTCGTCATCGAATATTCTGCCGCTCTCTCACTGAAATCAAGAAAGCTCATATCAAGAATAAGCCTTGTTCCCGTCTCACGGCATTTGTCCGCAATATCATAAAGAAGCTGCGGCTCGATAAATCCGCCTGTGGGATTATTGGGCGTACACAGGAAAAGAATATCCTTTTCCTCAATATGGGGAATAATGTTATCGGTAAGCTCAAAATTATTTTCTTCCGTCAGATCAAAAAAGCTTATCTCACAGTCAACCGCTTCAAGGGCACGTTCATATTCAGAAAATGTGGGAGCGGCAATGAGCGCATTTTTAGGACGTGCCGCATAAACACATCTGTAAATGAGATCAGCCGCACCATTCCCGCAAAGAACATATTCACTCGGAACATTTTCCCTTTCGCCAAGCTTGCCGCAAAGCTCTCTGCACATCGGGTCGGGATAATTCCTGCACATTTCCACCGACCTGTGCAAAGCCTCGATCACATTATCGCTCATTCCAAGGGGATTGATATTCGCAGAAAAATCAAGCTTGATGTTCCTCGAATAAATATCTCCCCCGTGTTCATATTTATCCATATCAGATGCCTCCGAACAAGTACGATATTATCATTCTGACAACGCAGGCGCAAGCAAGCATAAGGACCGATGAAACGTACATCATTCTGTTTACCCGCCTGATGTCCTCGTTTTCTATCTCTCTCTCAGGGTCGCCGATGTACGGCTTTTCGCACAGCTTTCCGAAATAATATGCATTTCCCGCAAGCTGTACCCCAAGCGCTCCTGCCGCTGCGGATTCAGTCTGAGCCGAATTCGGGCTTGCGTGATTTCGCCTGTCCCTCTGCCATATCCTGAAAGCATTGTCACCGTCAAGTCCGAGAAAAAATGCGGACATTATCATCAGGAGAGCCGTAAAGCGTGAGGGGATAAAATTCAGCACATCATCAAGCTTTGCAGCCGCTCTTCCGAAGTTAAGATACTTATCATTTTTGTAGCCTATCATAGAATCCATAGTGTTTGCGGCTTTGTAGAAAAATCCGAGAACCGCTCCTCCGAATGCCATATAAAAAAGCGGAGCCGTAACGCCGTCAGAAGTATTTTCCGCCACAGTTTCCACTGCCGCACGGATTATCCCGTTTCTGTCAAGAACATTGGTATCTCTGCCAACTATCATCGACACGGCACGCCTTGCAGCTTCCGTGTCATCTTCCTCAATTGACTTATATACCTTCATACTTTCATCTCTGAGACACTTTGCGGCAATAAGATAATAACAGAAAATGCTCTCAACGGCAATTCCGAGAATAATGTGTATCTTATAGCATATTATCAGTATCAGCGCAGGAACGACCGTTGATATCAAAATCACGGAAATGCACAAAAGCAGTCCCGCTTTTTTTTCATCGCTTATCCGTTTTCTGAAAAATACTTCAAGCTTTGAGATAAGCGTGCCTATGAGCCTGACGGGGTGGGGCAGCGTGTACGGGTCGCCAAGAATGCAGTCAAGCAGAAAGCCTATAACAAGGGGCAGAACGGGCATACTACAGCACTCCTTTCATATTTCTTCCAATATCCTTATTTTTCCGTCATTATATTCAGTCACATATCCGCAGCCGTTTTTTATCATATAATCATAATAACCTTTTTTTGGCTCCCCAAAGCGTTCAAGCACGGACATAACCGTCCCTCCGTGAACAACAAATGCTATGACTGTATCGGCATTTTCCGAAACCGCTTTTATAAATGCATTGCAGCATCTTTCAGTGAAATCTTCGTGAGCTTCGCCGTTCGGGAACGGTATTTTTCCGCCGCTGTCTATCCACGCCTGATAGTTGACATCACCATTCAGCTGCTCATAATTTTTGCCCTCAAAATCACCGAAATCACATTCTCTCAGGTCATCATAAATTTTAACGGGAACTTTCGGATAAATTATCTCCGCCGTTTCAATACAGCGTTTCATTGGGCTTGAAATAATGATATCCGCCGCAGGATAATGCTTCTTTTCAAGCTCTGATATACCCTCGTGGCACAGGCCCTCATCAGTTCTTCCGATATAGGCTTTTCTGAGATTGCCCTCGGTCTTTCCGTGACGGATAAAAATAATTCTCGTCATCTTCCCTCACCCGTTTCCTTTTATAACGCTTGGGATACCGCAGCTTATCCGTATCACCTTTTCGCTTTTTGCCGCAAGAAAACAACAGGTCTTTCCCACAGTCTCACGCCATATCCGTTCCGATTTTTCAATAGGAACAATACCGCAGCCTATTTCCGTGGAAATAATTACTATGTCGGGGCATTCTTCAAAAAGCTTCTCCGCTTCAATTAACGGGTCAAGCCCCGCTTCAAGCTGCCTTCTCACAAGCAGCTGATAATTTTTAACACAGCTGTGCTTTTTTATTTCATCAAAGCCCGCTGTTTCACTGTCGCAGATATCGGATATTCCCATAGCTTCGGCATATTCGGTCTTGCCCTCATATGCACCGCCTATTATAAGCATCATAAGACTCACCTTTCTCAGCTCTGAGCAATTATTTTATCCGCCATAACTATGCACACAAGAGACGAAAGCTCGCATATCTGCAAAAAATATCCTGCAAGATCTCCTGTTATGCCGCCAAAACGCTTGTATGAAAATGTCCTGTAATACATAAATGTACCAATCGCACCCACAGTTCCCGCAATGCCCGCAGCAGGGTAAATGCATATCATTGCCGCAGCTCCGAGCAAAAGTATAACTGTCAGAGAAGCCACTGTTGCATTTTTATGAGCAGGCTTTGCAAAGCTCTGCAATGCCCCCTCTTTTTTGGCGCACCTGAATGTGACCGCCGCAAGACCGCTCAGCGCCCTTGAAATAACAAAGCTGAGTGTCGCAGTTATCAAGGCTCTGAAATTACCAATCTCAGAGAAAAATGCAGCGTCGAGCAGAAGATAAACTCCAAGAGAAATTGCCGCAAATGCACCGATATGGGAATCGCTCATTATCTCCAGAGCACGCTCCTCAGGCGCACAGGAAGCCTTTGCATCGCTTACATCACAAAAGCCGTCAAGATGAATGCCACCCGTTACGATTATGGGGATAACAGCGCTGACAGCCCCGAAAAGCATACTGCCTATGCCAAGCTTTTCGCAAACATACCCCCACAGCAGTATGATACCGCCGATGACCGCACCGATAAGTGGGAAAAAGCAGAGGGCATATCGTCTGTTCTTCTCTTTCCATTCAATTTGCGGCATCGGTATCCGTGAATACATTGAAAAAGCCGATATCAGCGATTTGAAAAGCATTCGGGCAGACTTCCTTTCAGCATTACGGGAATACCATAAACTGCTTCAATAACTCTGTCAGACATCTGTGCCAGAGTGCAGTTTAAGTTTCCCATATTTTTTATATATTCCATAGTTTCCCCGGGATAGATAATGCCGTCCCCGCCGACGGAATTTGTTACTATTATGACCTCCGAAGCGTTTTCGTTCAGATGAGCTATGCCCTTTGCAATTTTGCTCACCGGGTCTTTTTCACCTGCCGAAAACATCTCATTCGCCATAAGATTGCAGGCACATTCGAGAAGTATGCCGCAGCCATTCGGAACGGTCACATCACGGATATCCGTGTATTTCTCGATAGTCTCAAAGCCTTTTCCGAGGCGCATTTTTCTGTGTCTCTCAATAGCTCTGTGAGCTTCGTCACAATACGGCTCCATTGTGGCAATATATATCTTTCTGCCCTGCACAAGTGACAAAATATCCTCGGCAATTGAGGATTTCCCGCATTTGCTCCCGCCTGTTATCAGTGTAAGCATTTACAGCTCCTTATATTTTTCAATTGACAGATTTTCAAACGAATGTGAGGAATCATAGACCGCCATTGCAGCGTCAAGCATAGGCAGCAGCAGCACTCCGCCCGTTCCCTCGCCAAGACACAGCCCCCCGTTTATAGGCGGCTCAAAGCCCAGAAATCCGAGCATCTTTTTCCCCGCAGGCTCTTTTGAAACGTGGGAGCAAAGCATATATTCCTTTGCAAGCGGACATATCATCGCCGCAAGAGCCGCAGAAACTGCCGAAATAAAGCCGTCTATGACAATTGGTATATGATAAACTGCACCGCCGAGAAAAAGTCCCGCCATTCCGCCGATATCATAGCCGCCCACCTTTGAAATTATGTCAGCAGCGTCACAGGGGTCAGGGTTGTTTATCTCAATGCTTTTTTTAATGGCATTAATCTTCCGCAAAAGCCCCGCATCGTCAAGCCCCGCACCTCTTCCCGTGACCTCTTCGGGGGAAAGGCGGAGAATGACAGATGCAGCCGCAGATGATGTAGTTGTGTTGCCTATCCCCATTTCCCCCGTCACAATAAGCTTATATCCCTTTTGCTTCAGCTCTCCTGCAATGTCCATTCCGACCTGCAAGGCTCTCTCCGCCTGACTGCGGCTCATAGCAGGACCTTCGGCAATATTTTCCGTTCCGTATGCTATCTTTCGGCAGATAAGTCCGTCAGCGCATATCCTGCCTTTGATGCCGATATCAACGGGGAACACTTCCGCACCGCAGGACCTTGCCATTAAATTTATATTGGAAGTGCCCTCAGCCATAGCCTTTGCAACTATCGCCGTAACACTGCTGTCAGTCTGGGTCACGCCCTCGCACACAACGCCGTTATCGGCGCACATAACCACTGCACATCGCCTGTCAAGAGAAAAATTTTCGCTACCGAATATTTCCGCAAGCTTTATTATATCATCTTCAAGCATTCCGAGACTGTGGAGGGGCTTGGCAATGCTGTTCCATTTTAATGCCGCCCTTTTCCCCGCCTCTTTGTCAGTGGGAGCAATATGCTTTATCCTATCCATTTTTCTCAAACCTTTCGCACGCCGCAAGGAAATTCTCCGCAAGCTCGGGACGTGAATAAAAATACAAATGCGGAAATCCTGTCCATAGCTTCATATCTGCATTTACACATTTTCGGCTCTCATCTTTTCCCGGCTTCACAGCGGTAAAATCATTTCCGCAGCAGGTGCTGTCAAAGTAATGGAACTCGTGAACGGGAAAGCTCTCGCCACGACCGCATAACAGATTATCACGCTCTGCGGTGATGATGCTGTAGCCGAAATTTTTCAGTCTCGGGGTTTTGAAAGCCTTGCCGTGAATTACCCCCGCACCCTTGTGAGCAACGCCGTCCATATCCTCAAATTCATCGTGAAGATACATAAATCCGCCGCATTCACCGATACAGGGAATGCCCATTTCAACAGCATTTTTTACTGATGTGAGCATAGCAGAATTTCCCGATATCATATCGGCATAAAGCTCGGGATATCCGCCGCAAAGAATAATACCGTCAATATTTTCGGGAAGCCTTTTGTCACGCAAAGGTGAAAAAGGTATCACCTCAGCCCCCATTGCTTCAAGGATCTGCACATTTTCGGGATAAAAGAAGCAGAACGCTTCGTCCCTTGAAAGTGCCACTTTCACGCTGTGATTTTTCTCAAACACAGGCGGAATATACGAAAGCTCGGGCGACTCCGAAAGCTCACATATCCTGTGTAGACAAATATATTTTTCAGCCGCAGCAGCAAGCTTTTCAAGGCGCATTTTCATATCCGTTATCTCGTCCGCAGTAACAAGCCCAAGATGTCGGCTCTCCACAACAAATTCACTGTCTGCGGGCAGATACCCGAGAAACTCTGTTCCAAGCTCATCGCAAAGCTTTTTTACAAACAAAACTCTGCTTTCAGCAAGGCGGTTGAATATAAATCCGACAATATTATTAGGCTGCCGATATTCAAGAAAGCCCTTTATTATCGCCCCTATTGACTCGCTCATTCCCCTTGCATTTATAACGATCACCACAGGCGTATTCGTTATCCGGGAAACCTCATAAGATGAGCCTCTGCCGTTCAGACCGTCGTAAAATCCCATAACACCCTCAATGACGGACATCTCCCGTGAACCCTTTTTCAGCAGATATCTCAAGGTATTTTCATCGCAGAAAAAGCTGTCGAGATTATAAGACTCCGCACCGATGACCTTTCGGTGAAACATCGGATCAATGTAATCGGGGCCGCATTTGAATGAAGCCGTTTTTATTTTTCGGTCAACAAGCGCCTGCAATAATGCGCATAC
>CAKSPU010000057.1 GCA_934486875.1 uncultured Oscillospiraceae bacterium | reverse complement strand
CACATCATTCGAGGAAATTTTCAGTTTAACACTGCCGTCATTCTCCTCAGCGGCGGAAAAATCGGTGTCACGGGCAAAGCCGTGATTTGAAAGGGCATACTCCTTGCCGTTTACGGTGTATTTTTTGCTCTTTGTATTGCAGACAAAGGGGAAAAGCAGCGGTGCGTGTCTCTTCCACACGTCCTCCGCTGTCCAGATGTACTCATTGCCCGAAGCGTCCTTTAATGAATGAAGCTCGCCGCCGAAGCTGTCGATAACGGCTGTGAGCTTTTCGGAGCTTATTGTGTATTTCATAAAAAATTCCTGCCTTTCTCAGTTATTCTTTTTGCGAATGTAAATGACCTTCACATTGCCCTTTTCAGAGGGAATGGAGTAGACTTCAAAAATGTTCATTGATTTGATGAACGGAGTAAGCTTCTGAAAGCCGAAGCTTCTCACATCAAAGCTGGGGTAACGCTTTAAAAGGATATTTCCCACCTCGCTGAGAGATGCCCAGCCGTCCTCGTCGGACACCTCGGAAATAATTGCGCAGATAGCCGAACGAATGGTCTTGACCTTTAACACTTCGTGCTCGCCCTCGGCAGCCTTTTCCTTTTCCTGCTCCGTGTTGTCGGAATTTTCCGCAGTCTCACCCTGCGCCAGTATTTCAAGATAAACAAACCTGTTGCAGGCGGAGATAAACGGTGTGGGAGTTTTTTTCTCGCCCATACCGATAACATATTTTCCCGACTCCCTGAGACGTGCGGCAAGACGTGTGAAATCGCTGTCGCTGGAAACGATGCAGAATCCGTCAACATTTCCCGAGTAAAGAATATCCATAGCGTCGATTATCATTGCGGAATCCGTGGCATTTTTTCCTGTGGTATAGCTGTACTGCTGAATGGGAGTAATGCTGTGGTTTAAAAGTGCCTGTTTCCACGAGCCGAGAGCGGGACGTGTCCAGTCGCCGTAAATTCGCTTGTAGGTGATTATGCCGTCATTGGAAAGCTCATCTAAAATGGGCTTGATGTATTTTTCGGAAACATTGTCAGCGTCAATGAGCACTGCAAATCTTTTATCCATAGTCAGATGACCAACCTTTCAAATCCGTAGGCTTATGAAGCCTTGTTAAGACGGACAGCCTTTTTTATACTTGCAACATCGTCATATGTACCTGCGCTGTAGACAAGCTTTCCGTCCGATATGTAAATATCGTATATCTGCTCATTTTTCCCGAGCTTCGGAGCATAGACCCTGTAGATCTTATTTTTCACGGTGTCATAACGGTAAATGACAGAAGGGCTGTTGAAATAAACGCTTTTTCCGTAAACGGCAGTCTGGGAAAAGGGTATCTTCCAGTCCATATCCTCCCCTGCGTGCCATACCCCCGAAATGGTGTATATAAGCCTGCTTTCGCCGCTGCTGAAGCTGTATCGGTTAAGACCCTCCTTGTTGGTGTAGTACCAATAGCCGCCGAGATAGCTTATCCTTGTGTTGGACTCGGTCCAGAATGCATTATCATAAAAGCTGTCATCGGCTTTTTCGGCATTCTTTGAAAGTTCGTGGTCAAGCTCCTCCCGAGCCATACCTTCATCACTCCGTAGTATCATTTTGTGCATAAAAGTGTTTTTTGTCATCTCAAAGGAATCGTCCCAGGTCACGTCAACGTGATACCACTGCCCGTCAATTTCCACCATATTCCAGATGTGGTCATCGGTGGTGATGTTGATGCAGGGGATATCAAGCTTATCCATAAAATACTGAAATCCCAGCGCATAGCCGACGCAGACGGAAGAACCCTTTGCAAAAGCGTCGTAAATATTTCTTCCGAACTCCGTTTCGCCGCCGTCGTAATAGGTGATATGCGCCGCAAGGCGGTCGTGGACATAGAGCACCTTTTCCTCATCGCTCCAGTTTTTGCCGATGCCTTTCAAAACAGATTTTGAAAACTTCTCTATCTTCTTATCCCTGCTTTCAAGCTCACCGTAGGAACAGTTATAGATAGGCTTGAAGCCGAGAATATGCTCATCGCTCCTGTATCTGAGCGATGCCTGGACAACATTTACATAGTAAAGCCCGGGCTCATTCATAAGGACTGTTGTGTAAATATCCTCAAACTCATCATAAGTCACATTGTACTTTGAGATATCCACCTCTTCCTCAACAAAGCTTTCAAGAGTGCTCTTGAAAAGCTCCGCAAGGGCTGTCTCATTGTCATCATAGCCCTTGACTCTGTAGATATCCTCCCCTGCATAAGCCGAAGCCCCTGCACAAAGCGATACAGCCGCCGCAGCCGCTGCTATGACCGAAAGGGCAGTTTTATATAAATTCTTCACATCACACCGCCTTATCCCTTATTTACTGCTATGAGAGGCAGCATTTCTCTGAAATTCATCACAAAGAAATCAGCTATCTGCTTCATTGTAACATAGTCCTCGGAGGAATATTCGTCGTAAACCGCCGCAGTTGCCATTCCTGCATTTCCTGCGCTGACGATGCCTTTGAGAACGTCCTCAAAAACAATGCATTCCCACGGAGGAACGCCGATCATTTCAGCCGCTTTCAGATAAACATCGGGGTGATCCTTGTCAGCGCCCGCTTCATCAGTGGTGATAAATGCGTCAAAAAGGCTGTAAACGCAGTTCCTCCGCAGAACAGGCTCATAAAGCTTTCTCGGAGATGCTGTGGCAAGGGCAATTTTGCCGCCCTTTGATCTTATCAGCTGAAGAAGCTCTTCCGCACCGTCTTTCAGAAAAATGTTGTATCTGTATTCCTGCTCCGCAAGCTCATTGCATTCAGACTGAAGCTGTTCAAAGGAGTAGGTCAGACCTTTTGAGCAGAAAAACTCAAATACTTCCTCATAGGTCATAGCCGCAGCCTGATGAAGCTCCCTTTCGGAAAGGCGGATATGATTTTTCTCCATAAGCTTTCTGTCGATCTTTTCCCAGACCCCGTTTGAATCCACAAGAGTACCGTCAAGGTCAAAGATAAATCCGTTTATGCCCGAAAGAATGTTCAAAAAAAGTCCCCCTGTCGTTTTCAGAAAAGCTCCATAGCCTCGGTAAGGGAGCTTTTCAGTGAATACACCATTGAAAGTATCTCCTCATCGGGAGGTATCATATCGGGTATCATCACAGGCTTCATTCCCGCCGCATATGCCGCTCTTATGCCGTTTGGCGAATCCTCGAGAACATAGCAGTCACAGGGATCAGTTCCCATTTTTTCGCTGCACGCAAGAAAAATATCGGGAAAAGGCTTGCTTCTGAGCCCCATATCACCGCAGACAAATATATCAAAATATTTCAAAGCGCCTATCTTGCCCAGAAATTCCTTTACCGCCCATTCTCTTGTAGATGAACCCACAGCGGTCTTATATCCTTTTGCGGTGATATATTCAAGTATGGGGATCACGCCCTCCTTGGGCGGAAAACCCTTGTCACCTATAATCTCGTCGATATACCTGTGCTTTAAGTCCATAAGCCTGTCAAAGTCAAAATCGCCGTAAACCGATGTGTATATCTCACGGGTCTTTGCATTGCTGGTACCGATAGTTCTGAGGCTTACATTTTCAATGTCCGCAAGCCCCATTTCCCCGCCCGCTCTCACAACGGCATCATTGATTATCCGTTCCGAGTCGATCATCAGACCGTCCATATCAAAAATTATGCCCTGTGAGATCATATCACTCGGTACCTCTGAAATTATAGAAATATTTTGCTCTTCCGAGCCATTCATAGAGAAGCTCTGTTCCGTGGATTATGAAGTAAATACCCACAGCAAGAGCTGTCAGATTTGTAAATATCGACTCGGCATTTATTATTACGATAACGCCGAGGATAAC
Source organism: uncultured Oscillospiraceae bacterium (assembly GCA_934486875.1). Taxonomy (GTDB): domain Bacteria; phylum Bacillota; class Clostridia; order Oscillospirales; family Ruminococcaceae; genus Huintestinicola. The sequence goes on along the minus strand of CAKSPU010000057.1, from coordinate 7,951 downwards.
GAATGCGCCCGAAAATATCATTCTCGGGATATACCATTCCTTGTCATCTGCATTTTTCTGACTTGCCATAAATGCACGGACACCCTCACAGGTGAGTATGATTCCGCCGATGATGAACACAAGCTTGCCCAGCTTGTTGAAAATCCCCGTATTAAGGAGCAGAAAGCCCAGTGCCAGCCATATGACAACATCAAGACTGAAGCTGCTTTTTCCGAGCCTTTTTGCCTGAAGTATCCTTATGATAAGGGTTATCACGCCTGTTATAAGAGCGCACACGCCCAGAAATCCCGAAATGGTGCTTATGGTCTCTTTTCTGTGAACAAGCGCCAGAATGCCCACAACTATCATACCGATACCGGAAATAAGCCAGAGAACGAGCAGAATTACCTTTTTCCTGTCTGCCGCTGTAAGTTTACCCAAAATAATGCCTCCTTGAATATCAGTCGGAAATAAATATCTGTACCCAGCAGTTTGTTGACGGGTCATATCCCACTCCTACTGATGTATAGTCCTTTGAAAGGATATTTTTTCTGTGACCGTCGGAGTTCATCCAGCAGTCCATAACGTCCTTGGGAGATGTCTGTCCCTTGGCGATATTCTCGCCTGCATATCCGTAGGGAACGGATATTGCCGTAAAGCAGATAGTTCCGTCGGGACGGTTGTGGGAAAATGTGCTGCTTATTTCGGAAGCACGCACCTTTGCATCTTCACAGAGGGCATCACTTTTATTAAGAGCGGAAAGTCCTGCGGCTGCTCTCTCATCATTGATGAGCTTTATTACCTCGTCAACATAATCGGAGGTATCGGAGCTGCTGTCCGAGGCATCATTGGTGCCGCCCCAGCTGAATGCAGAGTCATCATCGGCAAATACATCGCTGATTCCGTCCATTTCAAAATAAACCGTACCGTCGGAAACAGAGCCGACGTTTACATAAAATTCCACAGCCGAACTGCTGTCATATGCATCATATAAAAGGAATGTTGCCGTGCCGTTCTTTTTGCCCTTTATCCTGAGCTTGTAGCCGCTGCCGTCACTGAGAGGGCTGCCCGAAAATGAGCATATTTTCTGATCGGAGCACTCTGCCATCAGGCTGTCGATATCGGTGTAGACATAAACGGTAACGCTGCCGCCCTTTTTAACGTTGACAACGCTGTCATCGGAGGAAGCGGTAACGGTAACGGTACACTTGTATTTTTTGCCGTTGTACTTTGCATAGATATACGCCGTGCCCTCGCTGACACCCGTTACCTTGCCCTTGGAATATTTCGCAACATTCTTATCGGACATAGACCAGGTTATCTTGCCGCCTGATGCACCAACAAATTTAAGCGAAGCGGTCTCACCCACTTCAAGGGTGATCGACGTTTTGCTGAGTCCCGCTTTCTGAGCCGCACTTACGGGAGCCGCACATAAAAATACCATTCCGAGCAGAAGCATTGCCGCCGAAAGAATAACGGCAAAAGCCTTTTTTAGTGTAAAGTTCATATTCCCCACCGAACCCTTCATAATTTTTTGCAGAAGATCTTTGCGGACTGACTGTCGATTTCTGCATATTAATATAATTATTATACCAAATTTATTCAAATAAGTCAATCACCTTTGATGAATTTTAACAACTGTCGGAAATGCTCAAATCCTGTTTGACAAATTGAGATCGCTGTGATATAATATAGAGAAGTATATACATAGGGTATTTTCTGCCCCAATAAAAGGAATGGTTCTTTATACGATGAAAAAACTGATACATTTCCTGACAGAACACGCTCCGGCACTGGTGATAGCCGCCATTGCAGCCGTGTCCCTGATACTTATAATAATAATCTTCACCCTTGCAAGCTCGGGCAGCAGCGACAGAAAGCTCAGCATCAAGGATATCTCGGGCAGCGCATTCATACTGCGGAGCGACGGTCAGATACCTGCTGACAAGAACACTGTTCTTGAAAGCGGCGATGTGATAATCACCTCCTCGGACGGCGAAGTAAAGCTTGCAGCCGACAAGGACAAGTACATTTTCATAGAGCCCGATACTACTTTATATGTAAACTTCACCGACGTTTCCGAAAAGGGCAGCGTTATCGTGAACATCTCGGAGGGCTCTGCAATATGCCGTCTTGACTCAAAGCTCCCGAAAAATGCCGCTTTTGAGGTAAGAACGCCAAATGCCGTCATTTCAGCCACGGGTACCGTGTTCCGAACGGATTTTTCCTATCTTGACAGCTACGGCGGTCACGACGCTGTTAAGCTTACCGATGTGGAATGTGCGGAGGGAACGGTGGATATACAGCTTTATGATGACAATGCCTCTCCCGCCGACCAGCTTATGCTACTCGCCGCAGGGAAAAGTGCAAGGCTTATGACCTGTACCGATGTTTCAAGATTTGAATACTTAAACAGCGACACCGACCTTTATTCACTTTCCGAAAGCACTTTGCGGACATACATAAGAATATCCGCAGACCGACCCCTTGCATACTCTTCTGCTGACCTTAACAATGCATATCAGTATGTTATGGGAATATCTTCTGACGGATCACCGACACAGACTATCCTCCCCTCAGCATCTGCCACGGAAATTCCCGTCATATCCGAAACAGAGCTTTCATCGGCAAATGTAATATCCGATGAAAATACTGTTTCAGATGTTTCGGAAAGCGGAACATCTGCCGAAGCATCAACTGTATCCGAAACCGATACATCGACCGTTACCACAGCTTCAACAGCGCTTTCAGTTGCCGAAGCCACTACGAAAATATTCAGCATCACAACGGCACCTCCTCAGACGACAGTTCCCGCCGTAACCACAGTTTCCACAGCTTCATCGGCTCCCGAAACCGTAACGGCAGCCCCGTCACAGACAACAGCAGCACAGACAGCCGCCTCAGTCCCCGTGATAAAGCCTGCCGAACCCGTCACGACCCCTGCGGAAACATCGGCTCCCGTTACAGAGCCCCCCGTTTCCGAAACAACAGTGACTGCCACAACTCCAGTTTCTACTATCCCTTGGTGGGAGATAATAAACTCAGCCGCCCTCACCTCATAAGGCAAACAGAAAGGAACCGAATCAATGAAAACATATAAAACAGCCATTATCACAGGTGCTATCGCACTTATTGCCGTAATAGCCACAGTTATCATACTGAACCTCGGCAACTCAGGCAGCGGTCTTTACATTGCGGCAGTTTCGGGAGATGTTCTCGTGAGCACCTCTGACGGAGCTTCCGAAGCCGCAGCAGCTGACGCAAAGCTTTCAGGCAGCGATATCATTACCGTGAACGAGGGCGGCTCAGCACGTCTCGTATATCGTTCAAAGGGCAACAGCAACGATGAAAATTACATAGTTCTCGAGCCTTCCACACAGATTTTCGTAACAGGCGATTTCAACGGAAAAACGGACAGTGAGCTTTTCCTCAACCGTGGCGCTGTGTTTGTAAGCTCTCTGAATGACTGCTCCGCAAATGTAACGATACGCACTGAAAGCTCTGCTTACACCACAAAGAAAGCCGTTATGCGCATATCATATGAAATGGGCGATACACAGACGCTTACAAAAACAGTTTCCTTTGGCGGAAGCTCCGAGATAAGCCTTTACAACTCAATGGGCGATCCCGTTGACAGAAACGGCTACAAGCTCCAGTCCGAATCACCCGAAATTCTTGGTGAGGGCAGAACTGCTGTTGTAATAAGCGGTGATGTTCCCTCTTTTGACAGTCTTAATGTTCCCGCAGCTCTCTCCGATTACAATGCAGCCACCCTCAGAGAGCTCTTCACAGCATCATCTTTCGGTGAGCTTGCTTTCTCCGCAGATGAGATAAAAACAGCCTATGACAATGCTCCCGCAGAGACCGTCACGGAGACTGAAACAACACCTGCCGAGACGGAAATGACACTTCCCTCCGAGACCGAGACATCTCCCACCGAGACCACCGTTCCCGAAAGCGTCACCGAGGAGACCACTACCACAACTCCTTTCACCACCGTTCCTCAGACCACCACAACTCCGTATACCACCACAACAGCAAGACCCACAACAACTGCTGCCCAGACTACGACAACCGCAGCTCAGACAACAGCTTCCGAAACCAGATATGTTTCCGTATATATCATCATTGAGGACGAGATAATCGCTCAGGAAGTTGAGTACGGCGGAAATGCTTCCCAGCCCTCCGTTCCCGAAATACCCGGCAAGAAATTTATCGGCTGGGACGGCGATTTCTCCAACATCACCGAGGAGACGACCATCACCGCAATTTTCGAGGACGACCCCACAACTACCACAGCTGCGACTACTGTTCCCGCTTCCGACGAAGTATTCACCACCACGACCTCTGACACTACCGCTGCTCAGCAGACCTTTACAGTAACGATTTCCGTAAACGGTCAGCTCACAACTCAGCAGGTAGCTTACGGCGGAAGCGCATCACTTCCTGCGGTAAATGTTCCGGGCTTCACATTCCTGGGCTGGGAGGGCAACGGCAGCTACATCACATCTGACACCACCATAACCGCAATACTCGTTCCCGACCCTACATATAACGGAGCATCACAGACCACCGCAGCAACCACCGTTCCGTTTTCAGACGTAACACTGTAACACTTCTTCACCGACAATGACCGTTCCCTCTTCGGAGCGGTCATTCGGCATTTTTAAGAACCTGTTTTCATAAGAAAAGATGTGCGCATATGCTTGTGAAGACAGGTCCTAAGGAAAAAGGACGACCGCCAATGAACAATCTTATCTACAGCCTGAATGCCACAATGCCCGTTTTTCTCGTCATTCTCATAGGTTATATCCTTAACCGACTGGGAATGTTCAATGAGGGCTTTATATCCGCCTCAAACAAGTTCATATTCAATGTCTGCCTGCCCGTAATGGTGTTTTCCGACCTTGCAAAGGAAAATATCATCGAATCCTTTAACGGCAGTCTTGTAATATACAGCGCAGTAATAACCACCATAGCCTTTGCGGTGATATGGATATGCGCAAAGCTTTTTATAAAGGACAAGACCATCATCGGCGCATTCGTTCAGGCGGCATACCGCAGCTCCGTTGCAGTAATGGGCTTTGCCTTTATGCAGAATATTTACGGCAGCTCTGGACTTATCCCAATGATAATCATAGGCTGCGTGCCCCTTTACAACATCTACGCCGTTACCGTCCTCACCTTTGAAGCGGAGGACGCTCAGAACGACCCCGACAAGAAAAACAAGCTGAAAAAAGCCGCTGTGGGCATAATCAAAAACCCCATAATCATCGGCATCATTACGGGCTGTATCGGCTCTCTGCTGAATGTTTACAGCTTTATCCCGCCGATAATGGACAAAACACTGAGCAGTCTCGCCGCCATTGCCACTCCCCTCTCGCTAATCGTAATAGGTGCGTCATTTGAGGGCAAAAAGGCTATCGCAAAGATAAAGCCCACCGCTGTATGCTGTGCGGTGAAGCTCATCGGTATGCCGCTGGTGTTCCTCACAGCCGCCGTGCTTATGGGCTTCAGAGATGAATCGCTCCTTGCTCTGATAATTATGCTGGGCTCCCCCACTACTCCCTCCTGCTATATTATGGCGAAAAATATGAAAAATGACGGCGTGCTCACATCAAGCGTTATCGCCGCAACAACACTGTTTTCATCGGTGACGCTCACTTTCTGGATATTTATAGCAAAGCATCTGGGATATATTTCATAATTCCACAATTTTAACAACAAAAGGTTACAGTTCAGCCAAATCCCTTGAAACGTCTTTCTTTTTCTGCTATAATGATATCACAGCAGAAAGCTCCAACCACATAAAGAAAGGCGGAACAATAACAATGAAAAAAAATTCAATGAAGCTGCTTTCCCTTGCCGCAGCGGCAATGATGACTATGACCGCAGCACCCTGCATCAGTGCCGCCGATTACGGCTGGCAGGAGATAAACGGCAGCAGAAAATATTTTATGAAAAACGATGAATATGCCAAGGGCATTGTTGTTATCGACAACACCGCTCAGAGCTTTGACTCACAGGGCAATTACATCGGCGTTTACACAGGTCTTTCAAAGCTTGGCAAAAACACCGTTTATTTTGACAACGGCGTTATGTACACCAAGGGCTGGCTCATCTTAAAGGGCAATACATATTATTTCTATCCCGACGGCTCCGCCGCAAAGGGCATCACCGAAATTGACGGCAAGACCTACTATTTCACCTCAACAGGCGCTCTGAAAAAGAACAAGGCATATTTCAGCGTGACCGCCGACAAATCGGTCATAAGCACAGGAAACCGTGAGACTATCAGCTTCACCGTTACTACCGATAACATCACCTCCGAAGCCATTCTCGGAAATATCGGCACCCTGCATCATTTCAAAAACGGAAAATGGTACAAAGTGACACCCGATGACGAATATATGATCGAAGATATCGCATATGTTCTCGGCAAAAGCAACACTTACGGCACGAGCACCGACAAGGTGACACTGAGCTTTACCCCCGAGGATTACAAGCTTGGTCTGAAAACAGGTCTCTACCGTGTAGCGATACCCATTTACACCGAAAACGGAAAGGTCACAAAATACTGCGAGTTCAATATTTCCGAACCCGCCGATGTTACAACACCCAAGAGTGAGTACAACCTTTCCGACACAAACGAGATACTCTTTAATGTGAATGTAAACAAGACCTCCGATATTTATGTCAATGACGCAATAGAGCTTTTTGTCCTTGACGAAACAAGCGGAGAATGGGAAAAGGTACAGCCGAAGAGCTCCGCAGCGGTTTCAACATCTACATACAGTGTTACCGCAGGAACTTCCGTTACCGCAAAGCTTGATCTTGGCAGATACACAAAATCAAAGCTTGATTCGGGCAAATACCGTGCTGTTGTCGGAGATGGTCTTTCCTGTGAATTTAAGCTCACCGCTCCCTTTGACTGCTCCGCTGTTCAGACCGAGACAAAGAGCGCACGAAACAAGCAGATAACAATTACCATTGTGAATGACACAAACAGCGCCGTTACCCTTAAAAATTACGGCACCCTTTACCGTATTGAGAACGGCAAATTCAAGAAGATTGCCCTTAAAAACGGCAAAAAGCTTGACACCGAGCTTACCGTTCCCTCATTGACAAAATGGGACAAGAGCTTTGTTCTCACCGATTATTACGCTCTCGGCAATCTGAAAAAGGGTTCCTACTGCATTCAGCTTAAGGACACAAACGGATATGTGAGATACGCTTACTTTGATATCAAGTGATTTCCTTCATAAAAATCAGCACCGCAGGACTTTTAACTGTTCTGCGGTGCTGATCTGTTTTATTTTACTTTTTTATAACAGGGTGGCGGATAACCGTTCTCAGCCGTTCGGGAGCACATTTTCTCGGGTCTGACAGATATATTTCGTGATGATACCGTCCTGTCCCAAAATCCTCAGCATAGCAGTTCTCCTCAGCAAAGCGTTCAAGCTTTTCAATGCTCGCAGGTTCATCGTCATAGGTACCTGTGTGCATTAGCTGGACGCAAAGCCCCTCGGTATATCTCATAAGCCGTGCCTTTGAAATGTCAAGAGCAGGCTTTTTCTTTGAAAGGGCAGCCTTTGCGGTCTCTAAGACCTCTTCCGTAACAAATTCAGGCTGACGTATCATTGATATCCAGTGAAAATCGTCCTTTCGTGAATAGTCGATGCTGTTTGTGCCCTCCTGATACCAGAGCCCTTCAAGAGGCGGTACCACATATTCAAAATAGCCCTCAGGCTGAGTATTGTTCATCTTCGACATCTTCACCGTGAATGACAGCCCGTAGAGAATTTCCATTGCCTCTTTGTATTCACGGCATTTGTTGGGGTCTCCCGCTCCCCCCACAGCAAAAAATATCATTTCGGGCACATCAATAAGCACAGGCTTGGCAGAGGGCTGATACAGCTCCCTGAACTTCTTTTTGTAATCAAGCTTTTCCATTACATTTCTACCTTTCTGT
>CAKSPU010000056.1 GCA_934486875.1 uncultured Oscillospiraceae bacterium | reverse complement strand
TCTGGAGATAAATCTCTGGAGATAAATCTCTGGAGATAAATCTCTGGAGATAAATCTCTGGAGATAAATCTCTCATTTGTGGCTTGGTATCGTTAGCTTGTGTTAATGATAAATCGGAATTTGGTTGTATTGATTCATATATATCTGTAGGGGACGGGTCTCCCGTCCCGTTATTCCACATTTAAGAAGCGGGACGTGAGACCTGTACACTACAAAATTATAAATCAGCCTGTCAGATCCCGATTTATCAGGCTGATTGCTTACTTACCGACCGCAGCCAGTCCCGCAGTAAATACCTTTTTGTTAGCCTCAACAAATCTCTCGGGCACTCTGCGTTCTATCTCCGCAATAAGCGCCTCAGGCGAAATGCCAAGCCGACCCGTCCCCGCCGCAGCACCGAGAATAGCGGAGTTGTAAAACTTTGCCCCAAGCTCGCCGCAAAGCTCCGAAGCGTCCACTACAATACACTCACACTTTTTCCTTATGTACTCTATCATTTGGGTGCCGTCATAACCCGAATCGTGAAGAGACTCCGCTGCTGGCTTGACAGGTATCCTGTTTACCACCGCAAAGCCGTCCTTTTTCAGATACATAAGATTTCTCACAGCCTCCGCAGGCTCAAATGCAATTATCATATCCGCACTTCCGAAAGGTATAAGAGGGGAATATGCATCATCACCAATGCGAATGTGGCTCGTCACCGAACCGCCTCTCTGCGCCATACCGATAGTTTCGGCGGAATGAACAGTGCTCCCAAGCGTCATAGCCGCCGAAGCGATAAGCTTTGAAGCCAGCACAGTTCCCTGACCGCCGACACCGCAGACTAAAATATCCTTTTTCATCAGCAGTCACCTCCGATAGCGTCAACAGGGCAAATGTATGTGCAAAGACCGCAGCCCGTGCAAAGCCCCTTGTCAATAAATACGTTCTTTCCGTTCGCCACAAGTGCAGGACAGCCGATCGCCTTAATGCACTTCTTGCAGCCGATGCACTTGTCCGAAACGCCCATTTTTCCCACAGGCTTAGTTATAGCAATGCAGGGCGACTTGAAGATAACAGCCTTAACACCCTTTATCTCCGCACATTCCTTTACCGCCGCCACAGCCTCATCAAGCTTTAACGGGTCAACTGTAATGATTTTCTTAACACCGATACCCTCGAGAATTTTCTCAATGCTCACCTTGTCCACCACATTGCCCATCATCGTCCGACCCGTGCCGGGGTGGGGCTGATGACCTGTCATAGCCGTTGTGGAATTGTCAAGCACGCAAAGTATCATATCCGCTTCATTGTAAACGGCATTGACCACACCCGTCATACCCGAAGCAAAGAAAGTGGAATCGCCAACAAAAGCAAAGCTTACAGCGCCCTTATCAACGTGATTGAAGCCCTGCGCCATAGTGATGCCCGCACCCATACAAAGGCAGGTGTCCACCATATCAAGGGGCATTGCATTTCCGAGAGTGTAGCAGCCGATATCGCCGCAGAAATAAGCCTTTCTGCCCTTCATAGCCTTCTTTACCGCATAGAATGAAGCCCTGTGGGGGCAGCCCGCACACAAAACAGGGGGACGGACAGGTAGCGCAGGCATATCCGAAAGGTCAATGCCCTCCCTTGCGTCATTCCTGCCAAGGAAAGCACTCAGCACCTTTGCCGCATAATCGGCGGAATTTTCCCCCGCCGCCTTAACATCGCCGCTGAGCTTTCCCTTTATCTTAACATTTAAACCGTGTTTTCCCACAACTTCAAGAAGCTCCTCCTCAATAAAAGGACTGAGCTCCTCAAGACAGACCGCCTCATCAACGCCCTCAAGGCATTTCAGCGCAAAATCCTCAGGGAACGGATAAGAAACCGCCACTCTGCACAGCTTAACATCATTCACAGCTTTCAGATATTCCTTGGCATATGCATAGCTTATGCCGCTTGCAAAAACAGCCTTGGAGCCATTTCCCTCACAGGTGTTCCTTGCGTATGACGAAAGCTCCCTGCCCATTTCGGGATTGCGCTTTTCTATCATCCCGTGATTTTGGTAAGAAAGTCTCGGGAAGATGACCCATTTTTTCGAGTCCTTCACAAAACCCTCGTATTTTTTAGGAGCAGTGCTGTCCGCAGTTTCCACAGATGCATAAGCGTGGCATATTCTTGTGGTGGGTCTGAAAAGCACGGGAGTGGAGTATTTTTCCGACAGCTCAAAAGCCTCCTGTATCATTTCATAAGCCTCTTCGGGAGACGTTGGGTCGAACACGGGGATACGTGCAAATTTCGCAAACATTCTTGTGTCCTGCTCGGTCTGGGAGGAAATGGGACCCGGGTCATCGGCGGAAACAATGACCATACCGCCCTTAACGCCCACATAAGCGAGAGACATAAGTGGGTCGGAAGCCACATTCAGCCCCACCTGCTTCATCGTCACAATAGCCCTTGCCCCTGAGTAAGCCGCTGCCGCCGCCGCTTCAAGAGCCGCCTTTTCATTTACCGACCATTCAATATAAACGCCGTCGTGAGGGTGCCCGGCAATAGTCTCCACGATCTCCGAAGAGGGAGTGCCGGGGTACCCCGAGACGAAATCAACGCCTGCCGCAAGAGCCCCGAGAGCAATAGCTCCGTTGCCCATTATGTATTCTTTTTTCATCGTCCTGTCCTTTCAAAAAAGTATATATACATATTATACCACACTAAAGTTCCGTCGTCAATAATTCCTGTGATATATTATAGCACAACTGTTCTGATTTGTCAATATATATTTTGTAAACATTGGTATCGGCACAGACTCTTTTTGTCTGACCGCTTTTGGCAAAAAAAGAGAGACAGCTTCAGCTGTCTCATAGCCTCGGCTGTCCCGTAAATATCATTGTTTTTTAAGGTCAACGCAGGCGACCATCATCTCGCCCTTTTTGTTGTAGAACTTGGAAGAAATGGTCTTACAGCTTTTGCCCGTAGCATTGCTTATGTACCAGCCCGAAATGAACGGGTCTTCTATCTGCTCCTTGATAGCGTAAAAATAGTTCTTGATATCGTGGTTCACGCCGATTATAGCAGGGTGATAGCCCTCCAGTATCTCCGTGTCGGGGGTCATAACGGTGTCGGTTATCTGAAAGCCCTTGCTGTCAATGAGAAAGGCGCATTCTATTTCGTTGTGCTCGTCAACATAATCTCTCAGTTCGGCGTTGTAATCATCGTGGGTCATACAGGAAAGACGGTTCACAAGCTCGTAAATTATGCGCTTGTAGCTTTCGATCTTCATATTCACCACAGTGGGATTTTTCTTTGTGGAGATGTTCAGCTTCTGAGCCGCCTCCTCCACCCTCAGCCTTGCCTCGTTGGTGAAAAGATAATTGAACTGCTCAGGCTTCTGGAAATAAAAGCCCTGAAAATAGTCCACCCCGAGTATCATACAGGTGATGACCTCATCAACGGTCTCAACGCCCTCCGCAACGGTCATAGCACCGATCTGCTTTGCGGTGTTGATAATGGAGCGGAAGACCTCCTGATTGTACTTGTTGTTTTCTATCTGAGAAACGATAGCCCTGTCTATCTTGATGATATCGGGATTTATGAGCATAATGCGGTTTAAGGTATCAAGCCCTGCGCTCACGTTGTCAAGAGCGATAAGAAAACCCTTTGAGCGGTAAAAATCCACGAACATCATCAGGTTGTAGGAATCCTTCACCCGTGACTCGTTCAGCTCGATAACGATGTTCTGGGGCGATATGTGATTTTCCGCAGCTGTTCTGAGGATCTCACCCGTTCCCGAGGTGAGTCCGTTCAGAACGGAGGTCTCAAAATTAATGAACAGGGAGGGAGCGGAGCTTTCGGCAGAAAAAGCCCGCATAGCCTTTTCACGGCATATCCTGTCAAGGGTCAGCACATTTCCGTCCTTTTTTGCGTACTCAAAAAGGAAATAGGGTGAAACTGTCTCTCCGTTGTAAATACCCCTTGAAAGGGCTTCAAGTCCGATGTATTTTTTCGTGTTAAGGGAGTATATAGGCTGAAATTCAACGATGATGTCCTTTTTTTCGATTATCTCACGGACCATCTCGGCGGTAACTTTCACAGTATGATCTCCAATCTAAAATAAGTTTATGTCAGCTTGCTGTTTGTCAGGATATCGGTCACAGTCTTGTTGTCGGGCTCTGCCTTTGCGCAGATGCGGTTGTAAAGGCGGTACAGCTTCTGAGTGCTGTTTTCGATGAAGCAGTAATATATAAGGTAGCAGAAATCGAGAATAAGCAGAAGACCGTCAACGATAAGAAACGAGATAAGATTTGAGATAAAGAAAACGCACAGCCCTATAAACAGCAGCAGACAGCACATCACCGTAACGATGAGGTGGATAAGTCTTTCGTGCTGGATAAATTCGATCTGAACGAGGTGTTCTCTTTTAAGAGCCTCCCAGTCAGTGCTGTCGTCCCCAAGGGCGGCTTCCACGGACTTCATATAAGCAGTTATGTAGCTTCCCACAGCGGTCAGTCCTTTCAATGTTTGTTTATATTATACCATACCTTAAATTAAATTTCAATAAGATTTCGTTAAAAATTCAGAATAAACAGCATTTGCTATTGATATCGAAAAGATTATGTGATATACTGAAATGGCAATTTGTGATATTTATGATATGTGAAAAGGAGCTTGAAAATATGAAAAAATTCAAAGAATGGCTCGTTCTTGTTTTAAAGGGAGCCTGTGTCGGAATTGCCGATGCCATTCCGGGAGTGAGCGGCGGCACTATCGCTTTCATACTTAAAATATATGACCGCCTGCTTGACGCTATTGACATTAATCTTAAAAAGCTGAAAAAAAATCTGCCCTTTCTCATACCTCTCGGAATAGGCGTTGTTCTGGGAATATTCCTTGCCTCAAAGGTTCTGGGATATCTTTTTGAGAATCACAATGTCCCCACCCAGTTTTTCTTTATGGGCGTTATAATCGGCTCTCTGCCCGCAATTTTCAGAGAATGCAAAGGCTCGGGAAAGCTCAGACCCATTCATCTTGTGCCATTTCTTCTTTCAGCAGTGGGCATAATCCTTTTCAACTCCATTAAGGAGGGCAGCGCCGCATTCGGCATAAACCCCGTTTCGATCATCATAATGACTGTATTTGCCGCCGCCGCAATGATAATGCCGGGACTCAGCGGAGCGCTTGTCTTAAAAATTCTCGGCGGCTATGACAACGCTATCAGAGCCGTAAGCGAGCTTGATTTTATCACAATAATCTATTACGGCATAGGCGCAGTCATCGGACTTCTCGTTGCCGCCAAGGTCATAAGCATTCTTCTCCAAAAGTGCAAAACAGGCACATACTGCGCAATACTCGGACTGATAATCGGTTCGCTCCCTGCCGTTTACCCAAGGGAATTTACACTTGATTCCGAGGGCATCATCGCAACAGTCATCTTCATCATAAGCCTTGCGATACCCATAGTTATGGACCGTATGGGAAACAAGCTCACGAAAAAGGAAGAAGCGGGAATTTCCGAAATTCCCGAAATTTCCGAAGAAAAATAATGAAAACCGAATAGGACAAAAATCACCCCGAATATACATTGAAAAAAAGTATATCCGAGGTGATTTTTATGTTTGGCGGACTTATTTCCCGGTTTCTCGAACATATGCTGTATTTTGCCCTGCATCTTGACAGCACAACGGTGTTCCCGAAGCCCCTGTCCGCAGAAAGGGAAGCGGAGGCTTTCAGAAGAATGGCGGAGGGCGATGCATCTGCCCGAAGCGAGCTTATCGAGCATAATCTCAGGCTTGTTGCCCACGTGGTGAAGAAGTATTATTCCCCGAATGCTGACAGCGAGGAGCTTATTTCCATCGGCACAATCGGGCTCATCAAGGCAGTAAATTCCTTCAACAATTCCAAATCTGCAAGGTTTGCCACCTATGCGGCAAAATGCATTGAAAATGCTGTTATCCACAAACGGAAACATTCCGTTTTGATATGGTACAGCCGCCGACCCTTTATTTATCGCAGTCTGCGCCACATAGAAAAATTTTGGCGTTTTCTCCGTCCCATTCCACCCGACTGATTATATTCCGCAGAAGCTCTCTTTTCCGGACTGCGGTCATTTGGCTGAAGGAGTCTTTGAAGTTGCGAAGGGTATTGCATATAAATTCATACTGCCCGTCAATATCATTGGCGGCTTTGCTTTTCTCCAGGTTCTCTTCTTTTAATGCGTTAAGCTCCTTCAAACGTTTGTCAAGCTCGGTGATCTCAGTTTTAATGTATTCGTACAGCACATCATCGTCCGATGTTTTCATAAGATTGCCCATAAGATTTTTTATCCTAAGATTTATCTCACCGATCTTGCCGTTAATGTTTTTTAATTCTTCTTCCGCAGTGTTTGCCGCTTTTTTCATCCGGCCGTGAAGCTCCTTGACCTGATTGTTTATAACGCTGCCGATAACATCATATTCAAAAAGCGATTCACAAACAAGGCGGTCAATTATTTCTCCGTTTATATTTTTCATTCTGCATTTGCTGCATCGGCTGAATTCCTTGTATTCGCACATATAGAAAAAGGATCTTGTGCCGTCAGCTTTAGGACGGGAATTGATTTTTGGACGCATTTTGTGTCCGCATTCGCCGCAATACAGTATGCCGCTAAGCAGGGAGTCCTTGTTATGTACCTTGCGGTGAAAAGAGTATTTCTTGTTGATGCTGCATATCTCCTGAGCGTGGAGCCAGTCTTTAGCGGTTATCAAAGGCTCGTGCTTTCCCATTGCCACGATCCATTCGGTGGGCGGATTGCTGCCTGTCCGCTTTCCCTTTGAATCCGATTTCTTTCGGTTATAAACGGCAAATCCGTATGAGCCGTTAATGCTGTCAGTATCAAAACACATCTGACAGCCGAGCTTCATCAAATAATCATAGCTTTCCTGTGTTATTTCGCAGTAAACGGGATTGACCAGTATTTCACGAATGGCAAAATTTGTAAAATCAATATTGTTGACCGATTTGATGTCGTTAGCGATAAGATATGCCGTTGTAGCTGTCATAGACTGTGTTTCAAGAAATTTTCCGAAGATCAGTCTCACCTTTTCCTTGTCATCATTGGCGACGAGCTTGTTGTAATATCGTGCTTTTCCAAATTCATCAATGCTGCTTACCTGCTGTGAATCATATCCGAGAGGGGGCGTGCCGCCGAGCCATCGCCCTGTTCTGGCCAGCATAAGCATATTGTCTCTGATACGCTCTGCAATAGTTTCACGTTCGAGCTGGGCAAATACCATAGAAACGTTCATCATGGCCGTTCCCATACTGTTTGTTGTGTCAAATTGCTCTTTGACCGAAATAAACTTTGTTCCATAGTCACGAATCCTGTCGGTAAGATCGGCAAAATCACGAATGCTTCGGCTGATACGGTCCAGACGGTAAACAATTATTATATCAAAGTGTTCTTTTATCTCAGCTTCCATCATCATCTGAAAACGGGGACGCTTCGTGTTTTTTCCCGAGAAGCCTTCATCTTCATATACGGCAATGTCCTCATCTCTTACATCGGGAAAGTTATTGTGAATGTATTCCCGACATATTTCAACCTGATTTTCAATGCTTTCGCCCTTGCCTGTATATTTGGATTTGCGTGAGTATATCGCAACTTTCATATTATCACCTAAAAAAAGTATAGCATATCGGGGGTATGGTGTCAATCATTTTATCTTATCAGTGGCAGAAATTAATGCTTTCAAAAAAATCCCCCGATCGTACTTTTCAAAAGAAAAATAAGATCGGGGGAGAAAATGTTAGAACCTGTCTTCATAAGAAATGTGTGCGGATTTTCGAGCATAATTTTGTTGCAGACAAGGCAAAAATCCGCAGGCGGGCTGTCGCCCGGCAAGGATTTTTAACGCAGTCTGCGGCAAAATTTGCCGAAAAGACGTGCGCATATGCTTGTGAAGACGGGTTCTTATATTCTGAATCCACGCAAATGATGACCGTATTTTCCAAAATCCAGTATTGCGGGTTCAAGCTCCAGTTTGTTTTTTAGTATTGAATTTACACGGCGTTTGTTTGCAGGATTTATCGGCATATGCAGACAATTTTCAAGGAGCTCTTCGCTGCATATTCTGTCAGATCTTTTTCCTGTTATGTAATCCTTTATCTGCCTGATCTCTTACTCAACTTCCGAATATTCGCTGCGTATTTTTGCTGCATCCTCTTTGACTGATGCTGAGTCACAATTGGATTCGGTGCATTTATCCTTCCTTTTTTATATAGTTGAAGCCCCTTTCCGTTCTTATTAACGGAGAGGGGCAATTTTGATTTATGTCATATGCTTTGAGACTAAAAAGTTCAAATATTGTTTACATAATAATTGTCAAAATAGGGCGGCCTTATTTGGAAATCATTATTTTATTTGGTATCATTTCGGCACACAAGAAATAAAAAGTACTTTTAATTATTTCCTGCTCAAAAATGTTCGGAAATCGGGACTGATTTTATTTTATCGGTCGTATCCGATAACGAATAATCATCAAAAAAACCACATAGATATAAAAAACAGGAGGGTGTTGCTATGAGAGCGATGAAAAAAGAAGATATAAAAGTAACTGTTTTTATGCCGACCAACCTTGATGAAATACGAAAAGCCTGGACAAATACATATTGTGATTTTGCTGCGTCTTTACTTAATAATTCAGGTTTATCGGCAGAAAACAAGCACAGGATAATCGACGAGCTTGTAAACTCGTTTCAGGAAAATACAGCAAAATAAAGTGTTGCGGCTTTAGTATGTAATCAAAAATAAGAACCTCCGATCGGCAGTTTGCAGTCTGATCGGAGGTTGATTTTATATATTCGAGATCAATTGGCTTTATTTCAGGTAGTTGATCAGCTTTTTAAAAATCTCATACACGGTTGTTCCGGGGGAGCATTGTGATGGCGGCAAATTCTTATTTTCATCGGTAATTTGTTCCGCATTTTTGATAGCAGTTGTCAAATAAGGCTTTAGCAAAGAATAAATATCATCTCGATTTTTTTCATATTTTGAACCTAAATATTCTGACAGCCGTGGATAATACTCAGTCCTTGAAATGTCTGAATGCAGCAAAATAAAATGCAGAAGGAACCAGTATTCAATGCATTCATTCGACCACAGGGCGTGATAAGCAACAGCTTCACGCAGATTGGATAACGATTGGCATTTATAATAGGTATTATCAAAATCATCTTTTGGAAAATCGTCTTTATCATATACAAGCCAGACGTGCTTGTATTCTATCGGTGAACTTGAAACAATATTTTGTGCTTTTTCCAACAAAGTTAATGTGTTCGAACCCTGACCTATTCCTGCAATCTCAATCGATATACGACCTTTATACTTGCTGTTGATCTCTTCTTTCAGTTTTCCAAAATAATTCGGTTCTGTTTTGGTACCTTCTGTTACGATCAAGTGATATTCAGGAGCAATCATTCTTCGGTTATCACGACGTTTCTTCATCCAATCCTTTTCAGAATCGCTTTTTTTCACCGGCTTATTTGACATATCATCACTTCCAATCCATAATGTTCCTAAAGTATGGATCTGCACCATAGCGTCCTTCAAGGTATTGCTTGTCAAAAGCTGCACTTGGATGAATGTGATTGCCGCTTTCATCTCTTAATTCATACAGAGAATAGAGGTCGCTGGATTCATCATCCAGTTTGCAGGCAAACCATATCTCATCGGTTCGGAATACTGAGCTTTTCATTGTAGAAACATCATGCGAAGTAAATATGATCTGAGCACCTTTCATATTGATTTCCGGATCTTTAAAAAGCATAATGATAAACTTCAAAAGCTTTGGATGCAGCTTTGCATCAAGTTCATCAATAACCAACAATCTTCCTTGTGATAAGGCAATAATTACAAGTGGAAGTACATTAAACAATTTTTGTGTTCCATCAGATTCCTGATCAATATTCAACGAATATGACTTCTCGTGAACTGTATGTTCAAACAGCAAGTCATAAGCTGATTCATCATTGGGTTTCTTGACAAAATCAAAGTTGGTGATATTGATGCCGACATCATTCATCAATTGGATCAGCTTCTGCTTGAACGCTTCGCCTCCTCCGATGATCAGATGCCTTTCCGTATAGGGATTGCCGTAATTGCGGATAATACATTTTTCAAACCAATCAATGGCAAGCATGATCGGCTCCAATTTGTAATTGATATACAAAAAGGACAGATAGGGCATTTGGTCATTTACCTCAAGATTGATTTTTTTCTTGTTGATGCTTGATCCAAGTTCGATCTTGCCGTAATTACGCTCAAAAATCATTGCAATTCGGCTTCCCTTACCTATCTTTCGGCGATAGAGACATTCTTCATCAATTACGTCTTTGGTTATAGTGATAAAATATCTGTATTCATACTCTTCATTTGGACGGAAATACAGTTCAAATTTTGTGGGCCTTTTTCGGGAATCTTCATCAAAGAGGAATGGTGTCAAATTCATTACGGCGTTCTGATTCATATTGTTTTTGAAAATAAGAATCGGTTTCATTACAAGTGAAACGATGCAATTTATTGCATCAAGAACATTTGATTTTCCTCCGCCAGTTGGTCCATATATCACGGATACAGGAAGAAATTCCTTTTTATCGGAAGAACTGTAAATCAAAGATTCCTGAAAATTCTGTCCGCCGACAGCTTGCATATCCAGAATTGTTTCGTTTTTATAAGATTTAAAGTTTTCAAATGTGAACTGGCACAACATCGTTAGTCACATCCTTTCTCTTGTTATTATATAACATCAGTTCTATGATGTCAACATTAAATCTGTATATTCAGAAAAAAATTATTAAACACAGTATATGTATAGTCAAATTTTCGGAAACTTAAACAAAAAAGGTTCTTTTTTCAGCAAGATAAAGACCTGCCGGTGTAATGTAAATATAACCTCCTATACAGTCTCTTCTTTAGTATGGTTCTTTCTTTGAGTGTTTTTCACGGATACAGATAATAGAGATGCTAAAGCCGATGTTATGCTGAGCGTGACCGAAGTATCATTGCCGACAGGATGGCAGAGTGTATTATTTCACGACAGAAGGTGTTTTTGTCTGTATAATATATGTACTATATTTTTTTATTCATCTGCTTGAAATTGTATATAAAGTGTGATATAATACAGATAATAAACGAGAGGAGAATGCTTATGGCAAGAGATGTTGTATAAGCAAAGCTGGATATTATTTTCAAAAAGCTGTTTACGGAAAATAAAGATATGCTGCACTCATTTGTGGCAAGTATGCTTGATGTGCCGCAGGAAAGTATTTCCGATATAGTAATTACAAATCCCGAACTGCCTCCCGAAACGCTGGCAGGTAAATTCAGCCGACTTGATCTGAGCCTTAAAGTTGATGATCGCCTTGTCAATGTGGAAATACAGGTCAAGAATGACACGGATTATCGTGACAGGACGCTGTTTTACTGGGCAAAGCTATATTCATCGGAGCTGAAAAGCGGCGAGGAATACAGCGAGCTGAAACAGACTATTACCATAAATATTATCAATTTCAATATGTTCGGCGGCGATGATTATCATACAGAGGTCGCTGCAATAATAAAGGGCACGGGTGAGGTCTTTTCCGATAAATTCAGCATACACTTTTTTGAACTGAAAAAAATCGGAAAGAAGCCCGATCCCGCAAACAGCCGCAAATTATGGCTTCAATTCATAAATGCCGATAGTGAGGAGGATTTGGAAATGATCAGCAGTACCAATATTCCTATTATGCAGAAGGCTGTAAATGTTATTTATGATATGTCCGAGGACACAAAAATCAGGGAGATAGCCCGTTTGAGGGAAAAGGCGTTGCACGATGAAGCATCTGCTATAAAAAATGCTAAGGCAGAAGGCAGGAAAGAGGGCAGGGAAGAAGGCAGAGCGGAAGAAAGAGCTGAAGCCAAAAGAAAGATGCAGGCACTCGGATTTACGGACGAACAGATCAGACTTATCTATTCGGATTGATATGTGACAATAGCAAAAGCATCGCCGCTCAGGTTTATTCCTGAACGGCGGTGCTTTTTTATAGACTGATTATCATATATGTGATCCTTACCGTCAATCTTACGGGTCATACGGAAGCTTTGCTGATACATATTGTTGAGAGAGTGAAAAGTATTGTCTTGGAGTAATGAACTGAAAGGTAGTTTTTAAGTATATTCCTGTGATTTGCTTAGATGGTCTGACAGGTATAAAAGAGGCTGTTCCAAAGCATTTATCGATTTTTGAATTTATATAGTCTTTTTCCTCTCCTCCACAAGAGAATCAATATCACAAAAAGCATTATCGAGTGCTTCACAATGATAGCGTTCATACATATCGAAAATAAAATCGGTCAGATGTAATGAATCCCAAAGATCAAGTATCTTATCAGCAGTAGTTCCACGATTTTTGGCATAATGCTCGATCAGAAAGATAAAAAATTCCATTTCCTTTGACATTCTAATTATCATTCCTTTCTGAGTTTTGTGGCTTTTCGTCATCAAATCAAGGTGACAGCCAAAGAAACATAACTTGTAATTTTGAAAATCTTTGATCTTGAAAATTATTCCTCCCTGAAATAGCTTGAATTTCTCGGATCGCCTGTTATCTGTTCACACTCCCACATATTGAAAATTGCAGGATAGCCAAAATACCACATTTCAAGCGTAGTATCGGAAAGCATTGAATATGTTTCCGATTTCATAAATCGCCTGAGAGTTTCCCATTCGTTAAGTCCATATTTCTCGCAGATCAGGTTTATTATCTTTTCTGGGTATCACTTTGAAACAGCAAGCAGCTGTGTAGATTTTAACACAGGTGAGGTGCTACAATGGAAGTATGAAAAAACGGAA
>CAKSPU010000055.1 GCA_934486875.1 uncultured Oscillospiraceae bacterium | reverse complement strand
GTACAGCAAAGACTGTTTCGCTGCCGTTTAGCCCTGTGTTTGTGTTGTTTCATTCTAACGGTCACGTTGTTCAGGGCGGATTTGCACTGTCCTGCGGAACGAACAGCTTTACAATAACACCTGCAAATGTTTCGACAATGGGTTCGACTGCTGTGGGATATATTGCATTCGGGGGGTGATGTTATGGTATTATATTGCGACGGAAATTATGTTACAAATTCGGCATATCCGGACACGGATTTTATGGGTGATGCGGATTTTGTTGTGGCTGACGGGTCGGATTTGGCGCAGAAAATCATTAGATTATATCCTAATTTCGATATCGTAACTGATGATGAGGGCGGCATTGCCGGAATTACCGAATCTTCCGTATCAGCAGAAAGTATTATCCCTGACAAAAAGGAAGAGCTTTCCAAGGTTTGTGAAGCAGCTATTATATCGGGTGTTGATGTCGGAGACAAACATTATTCGATGACTATTGAAGATCAGGCAAACATACTCGCTTGGATGGCTGTAGCTCAGACAGGCAAGGCAGTGCCTTATCACAGTGACGGAAATCCGTGTGAAGTTTATTCAGCTGATGATTTTCTTGCTGTTGCCAATGCTGCGGTTGCCTACAAGACACATCATACCACATATTGCAATCTTCTTATGAGACAGGTTGAGGAAATGACTGATGCGGAAGAAGTTAAGGCTGTAGAATATGGTGTAACTCAGCTTAATGAGAAGTATCAGGCTCAGTATAACGTAATTATGGCTTCGCTTGTTGGTGATGATGATGAATGAGCTAAAGCCAATTGCTAAGTATTTATTTCTTGGGGTTATCGGTGGCATAGTGTATATGGCTCTTGAAGTTGTTTGGCGAGGTTATAGTCACTGGACAATGGGTATTCTTGGCGGTATCTGTTTTATTTGTCTCGGACTAATTAACGAGATACTGAGCTGGGACACTCCCCTACTTATTCAGATGGCAATTGGCTGTGTTATAATCACAATGCTGGAATTTATCACTGGTTGCATTGTCAATCTTGGGCTTGGGTGGAATGTGTGGGACTATTCGCAGTATCCGCTTAATTTGCTGGGACAGATATCGGTCAGGAGTTCGGTGTTATGGTATTTCTTGAGTGCTATAGGGATTGTACTTGATGATGTTATACGCTGGAAGGTATTCGGAGAGGACAAGCCGAGATATAAATTGATATAAATTTAGGGATAACGAAATAAAAATCGTTATCCCTATTTTTTACTATGTATTGGATTTTTCATAATATTATATTAAGTATAAAATTTAATTATTATCACAAGAGGTATTTGTTGTATCTGTAGTATAAGTAGAACATTCATTTTTATATGATGCATTAATTTCATTATAATTATTATTTTTAGAAATATAAATAAAAAAAGGTATTATAGTAATCATCAATAATAGAGCCACAGTTAAACCTTCGCTCTGAATTTTAAAACGCTTATTCTTTTTTCCATGATCATCACTTTCTGAATAATCAACTGAAAAAGAGGTTTTAAGATTAGGCAAAGATTTAATAATCTTTTCTAAATCCATAACGATCACCTCCTTCCATATGGAAGTTATATTTTATAATATAGGTGATATACCTCTTTATAAATTTAGCCTACCCTCCTTTTTGAGAAAACTCTCTTGTATAAAAGTATATTGTTTTTTCAATAAAATGTCAAGGGAAAATTTGTACAAAATTATAACACAATAATTTATGTTTTTTTATCTCATTAATGTATATATTTTTTTGTTGCTATTTTTTATAAATTGTGCTATAATAAAATATTATCCTATAGAAAGGAATATTATTATGAAAATTGCGATATATTCTCGAAAATCTAAGTTTACAGGCAAAGGTGAAAGTATCGAGAACCAAATTGAAATGTGTGAGAATTATATTAAATCTCATTTTTCTGATGAAACACATTCAATATCTATTTTTGAAGATGAAGGTTTCTCTGGGAAAAATTTAAACAGACCACAATTTCAAAAGATGATGACAGAAGAATTTAATGTCCCTTTTGATTTAATTATAGTATATCGTCTTGATAGAATTAGCCGTAATGTTGGAGATTTTTCAAGTCTTATAGATAAGTTAAATAGTTATAATACATCATTTATATCTATCAAAGAACAATTTGATACATCAACACCTATGGGTAGAGCAATGATGAATATTGCTGCTGTTTTTGCACAGCTTGAACGTGAAACTATCGCTGAACGTGTCAAAGATAATATGTATATGCTTGCAAAGACAGGTAGGTGGCTTGGCGGTATTACTCCTTTAGGATATTCATCTGAAAAAGTTGAAAATACTGACGGTGTTGATTCAAAGCGCTATTATTTTAGACTTGTACAAAATGAAGAAAGCGTCACTATTAAGCTATTATTTAATAAATATTTAGAATTAAGATCATTAAACAAATTAATGACCTATTGTATTAATTATAATATTAAATCACGGCAAAATAAGAATTTCAGTGTGACTACCATACGTAAAATATTAACTAACCCCGTATATTGTATTGCTGATGTATATGGATATAATTATTTTGAAAGTCACGATAGTAATATGTGTTGTACTATTGACGATTGTACAGGTGAATTTGGATTTGTAGGTTATGCTAAAACACAAGGAACAACTAATAGTAATAGAATTATTAATGACTCTGATAAATGGATTATATCTGTTGGAAAACATAAAGGAATTATTGACGGACAAACATTTGCACAAGTGCAAAATATTTTGACAAGTAATACTGATAAAAAAATTCGCTTTAAACAATCTCATAATCCTGTTGCATTGTTATCAGGTTTACTTGTATGTAGTTGTGGTCACTATATGCGTCCTAAGTATTATAAAGAAAATAAAAGCGGAGTAAAACCATATGTTTATATGTGTGAATTAAAAGAACATAGTAATCGTCAAAAATGTAACAATAAAAATTTAAATGGATTATATGCCGATAAAGCTATATGTAATATTTTATTAAATTACGATATTGAAGGAAACGTATTTAACAAATATTTGAGTGATATCAAAAAAAGCAATAATAGTCAAACATATAAACAACAAATAAATAATTATGAATCTGAAAAATTAAAAAAGCAAAAAGAAATTGGAGACCTTATTAATTTATTGAAATCTAATGCTAATCCTCGTACATTAGAATATATTGACAAAGCGGTTGTTAGCCTTGATGATGAAATAAAACAAATTGATAAAGAAGTGGATGCTTTAAAACTTGCGGTATCGTATAGTGATGAAAGCACATCAAGGATATCAGATGTTGAGGAAGCATTTAAAATTTTTAAAGAAAATTTTAATACTCTTAGTGTGGAAAACAAACGAAATTTTTTGAGACAATGTGTTAGTAAGATTACGTGGGACGGAGAAAATATGCATATTTTTACAAAGAGTTTGTGACGTAACAGCACAGGTTACAAACTCAAACGGAAACAGTGCTGAAAAGTTTCCGTTTTATGATTACAGCAACACCTGTTACAATGGCGGTAAAGTCACACCTGAGAAACGGCAGACCCGTTCTCATAGCCGCTGCCACCAATGATGCACTTTCCGCTTCCGCCAAAAACATTGGCGCACTGCTCAACATCAAAAACATATACTTCGTGCCTTTCAGGCAGGACGATTTCGTAAAAAAGCCACGATCGGCTGTGGCTGATTTTTCTGTGATACCCGAGGCTGCAAAGGCTGCTTTAAACGGCAGACAGCTCCAGCCCATACTGGCATAATACAAAACGGTCAGCTTTTCGGCTGACCGTTTTTATGTTATACTAAACACCATTAGAATTATGGAGAAGAAATCGCTGCAAAAGCTTTGATATATGCGGTTTTGCGGCGAGAGATTCCCATAATTCAATTGGTGTTTAGTATTACACCTGTTTAAATTTTAAAGTATGCATAATATATCTTGCTGTCATAGTCTCCTGCTCTGCGGAAATCCAGTATATCAGTGCAGAATCTGTAATTCCCGCTTTCAAGCGAGCCGTATATATCGCTCCATTCTTTGGTCTGAACGAAAGGTTCATTTTCATTCAGGCTGTAGGATATAGCTATAAAGGCAATGATATCATCACTTATGACGGGAAGCCTTTCCCATTTGCCGTTTTTGTACTGTTCGAGATAAAATGACTCTCCGCACTGGAGCTCTCCCGATGTTTTTGTTCCGTCCCAGAGGTACTCGACATTCATACCTGTGGGAGTAACTTCACTTGCGATAAGCGTTATTCCCCACTCATCGGGAATAAGCTGTCCTTTATCATCGAAATCATACTCAACGCCCGAAACAGTGACCTTGCCAACTGCCACAGAGCCGTCCTTTGTAAGAAAATATTTTTTCCTGCCGTTCACGGTAAGCCAGCAGTTTTTCTTCATAATGCCGTTTTTGTAATAATAACGCTTTCCCGATTTTGTTGTCCAGCCTGTGTACGGCTTTGTTTCGCCGCTGTCATACTGAATGTATCTGATGCCGTTCTCGGTTTTAAGCGTGGACGCTTCGGCAGATAACGGACACGCCGCAATTGTTGTCATTGCTAAAAGCAATGCTGCACATTTTGATAATGCTTTTCTCATTTTATGCACCTCAATATTACAATCAGCCGTTATCCGACATAGCTTTCAGATAATTATATGCGCAGTGATATGCATATTCCCTTGTAACATAGGCATTCGGATAGAACTTTCCGTCCTTGCCTGCCTTTACTGCGCCCATTGCATAGGCAAGTGCGGCATAGCCTAAGTTTTCGTCCTTGGAGCCTACATCGGTAAAGGGTGACTTGTAGATAGCTGTATAGCCCGCAAATCTGTCTGCATTTGCAGCTCTTACAAATTCCTTTGCAAGGGTCATTCGGGTGAAATATTCGCTTGCGGCTGTCTTGCTTTCAGCGGTGCTGCCGTTGTCCTCTGGGACATCCTCAAGAGGAACAGGCTCATAGCCATAGCCTGTGACAGTATCAAGGAGCCGTGTGAACTCGCTGAATGTCATTTTCTCCGTGGGCTTGAACTCGCTGCCCTCATATATTCTTACATTGTGCTCGTAAAGGGCGGTTATTTCACTCCTATAGGGAGACTGTGCGATGTCCTTGTAAGGGCAGGTATCGGGGTTCTTTGCAGCCTTTGATACGGTCTTTCCGTTATATTCGCAAAGCTTTCCGTTTACGGCATTTATTCTCCAGCTCGGCATTGAATACTGAAAATATGTATGGACATTTGATTCAAGGTCAAGGAATCCGTCATAATACAGCTCCATATCCTGCTGCTCGCAGAGGAGCTTAAGGGCTGTTTCCTTGTTTATGATAAGTCCGTCACCGAAATCAACGTCCCTGTCGTGATTATAGTATACAGACGTTACCTTGCCTGCGGAATTAACGGTGATATTGATATAATTTCCCGTGACCTGAATGTTGTTCACATAGCGGTTGTAGCGCATTGTACGGCTTGTTTCCTTATAGCTGCCGCTGCTGCTTACGGGAGCGGTATTTGATGCATCTGCCTTGTATTCATCGGCAATATCGCCGTAATAATATTTCAGAGCGGCATTTGCAAGGGTAGTTGCCTTCTTGACATTTATCTCCGCCTTGCTCTCATCGGAATAAGTATAGAAGCTCATTATTTTGCCCGATTTTGCGTCAGCGGTGATGACCACAGTGCGGTTCTCGGTCTTGTTGTTTATTATCATATTGCAGGTTATGGCAAAGCCGCATTCTGCATTGTCATTTTTTTCAATGTTGAAATTTTTGACAAGATACTTTTCGGTTATGCCCATATACTTGTCCTTTACGGCAAGCGCCCTGAACTGCTCGGAGGTGAGCATTGTGCTGAGGTCGGCGGCGGCGGCAAGTTCCTCTTCGGTGAAGCTTACACCTGTTGCGGGATTTTCGACAGCGCATTCATCAGCAACTGTTTCTTCTTCTATTGCCTCACCCTCTCCGTCAAGAGCCACTCCGTTATCGTAAAGGTCGGTATTCATATACTTCACGTAATCATCGTCCATTGAAGAGTGCTTGCCTGTGAGAGCATCATAGGTATAGCTGTTCATAGGCTCATAGACAATATTTGTCTTTTTCCTGCCTGTAGCCTCATCGGTATAAATGCGATAAAATGGCTTTATGGTCACTTCATCGCAGTAGATCTTCTTGATATCCTCCTGTGAAAGCGCTCCTGCGGAGGAGACAAATTCAGCGTTCTGCCACCACACGCCGTTATATTCCGTTACCTCGCCTGTGTATTTATCAAGGGTAACATTCGCCCAGTTGCCGCCCCTAACTTTAAGACCGCCGAATGCCCTGTCAAAGCTTACATATACCGAGTCATCATTAACGCTGAGACTTATGCCCGATTTGGTGAGGAATCCCTTCATTGATGGATTTACCTTATATATCCAGCTGAGAGCCTTGTTTGTAAAATAAGATGAATTGTGATTGGAAATTCCCGGCTTCCCGCTGTTTTCTGTGGGAGAACGGTAAGATGTGATGATATCCCCTTTGACCCTGACAGAATATGAGCGGCTGCCTGTGGGTTCTGTCCAGGTGAATGAATAGGAACGCATACCGTCAGACTGGTTTGTGCTGTAAGAAAAGCTGCTGTATTCCTCGGGAATGATTATCCTTGATTTTACAAGGGCAAGGGCATTTTTCATCTGTTCCTCCTCAGAAGCGGTATCCTTCTTTTCAGATGATGCGGAAGCGGTCTGAGCTGCGGCACTGTCAGCTTCCGCAAAGGCTGTAAAGGGCACTGCCGGGACTGTTCCCGCTGCAAGTATCACTGCCATAAGAGCGGCTATCTTTCTTTTCATAGTATATCTTTCCTTTCTGATGAGAGTCTTTGATATATAAACAACTTAAAAATGGATATTTTTTCATATTTTTCGGAATTTGTTACAATAAACAAATTTATACATATATCATCGTCACATCGTACAAATCTTTATTGTACACAAAAGCCTGCCTTACAAATTCTTCTGCAAAGACAGGCGCAATAGTTATCTGTGGAGAATATGGCGGATATAAGCAAAGGTGTAGTCCTCGCCCTCCTCCGCAAGCATTTTCAGGAGGTATTCAAGGAGCTTTGAGGTGTCCGGGTGGATAAGTCTTACCGCCGAACCCCTGCGGAAATATTCAAGGGGCGATGCATCGGTGTACTTGTCCCCCATATAGACCTTGCTCGCCGCCACACGGTCGCAGAACATCTCCGCAACATATATCAGCGGCATTTTTACGCCCTCCATTCGCCTTGTTTTGGGGTCATAATCCGTCCAGTATTCAAAATGGTGCTTGTTTCTGCCCTTATGGTGCATCCAGGCGGAGCTGTAGCCTTTCTGCTCACGCTCTGCCTCATTGGGACTGCGGTCGCCCTGATACATTTTGCAGCTTACCCAAAATTCCGTGGGGCTGTATTTGGAAAGGTCGTGGGTGAGTCCCTGCCAGTAAAGCCCTGCTTTAAAGCAGTTCTGCCTTACAAGTCTGCGGTGCGTGCCAACGGTTTTCAGGTGTCTGTAAATGTTTATCGGGTTTATCATAGGGACATCTCTCCATAAATCGTAATAGTTTGTCTGTTTATAGTATATCACTTATGTTTTTTTCTGTCAATCGGATTTTTTATACTAATAACCAATTGTTCTATAGATAAAGCCGACAGATGAAATAAGTCCAGTCTAGGAAAGCGACCGCAGGCGGGCTTGCCGCCCGGCAAGGGAGTGTTGCTTTATAAAGCAACCTGACGACGAATGGGCTTATTTCAGCCGAGGATTTGTCTATAGGTTAATTGGTTATTAGTATTATAAACAAAATGCCGCCCTCGGAATATCCGAAAGCGGCTTGACAGAAATTATAAAGTAAGCTGGTCGGGATCTGTGATATCCTTTGCAAGGCAGCCTGCTGCGGGTATCGACTTCATTACATACTTTGACATCTCCGAAAGCTTTTCTTCGGGAACGATGTATGCATTTTCCACAAGTGCCCCCGTTTTCAGCGTCATACACTGAACGCCGATAGTGTCACGGGTTGTCTTGGGGAGAACAAGGGCGGTGTTGAACACAACCGCACGTCCCTTTGTGGAGGTAAGCATTATGTCAGCATTATCCGCAATGAAGAAGATACGTACAAGACGTGATTTGTCCGAAAAAGCCTTTGTAAGCTTCTTTCGGTTGGTCTTGGTAAGGAAAACTGAGAGAGGTACCTTGGCAGCCTTGCCGTTTTCAAAGACAAGGAACATAAAGCCCGAATAATCAGTGGTGGGTATCATCGAAATGACGTTTTCATCGGGGTCAAAGCCCAGCTTTACAGGGATATACTCGCCCATTGCCGATGCCTTTGTCTCAGAGAAATCCGAAGCCCTGCTCTTATAGACCTGACACTTGTCGGTGAAGAAAAGAAGCTCCGTGCGGTTTGTTGCTTCAAAGGAAGCGTCCATAATGTCGCCGTCCTTGAGCTTGTGCTCACCCGACATTCTGAGAGACTGGGGAGTGATCTTCTTGAAATATCCCCCACGGCTTATGAAAAGATTAACGGGATAATCGGGAATTTCCTCCTCGATATCCGCATCACTGCTTTCATCAAGGTAGCAGAACTTTGTCTTTCTCGGCTGACCGTATTTCTTGATGACCTCTTTAAGCTCTGAAATGATTATGTCAAGAATTTTTTTGTCACTGCCTAAAATCTCTTCCATTTCGGCAATGTCCTTCTGGAGCTGGTCGGTCTCAGCCAGGCGGTTGACGATATACTCCTTATTGAGATGACGGAGCTTTATCTCAGCCACATACTCAGCCTGGATCTCGTCGATCCCGAAGCCTATCATCAGGTTGGGAACTACCTCGTTATCGTCCTCGGTCTCCCTTACTATTTTGATAGCCTTGTCGATGTCAAGGAGAATTTTCTTAAGTCCCAGAAGAAGATGAAGCTTTTCCTTTTTCTTTGAAAGGTCAAAATACACCCTGCGCTTCACGCAGTCCTTGCGGAATGCAGTCCATTCAGTGAGTATCTCGTAAACGCCCATTACCTTTGGGTAGCCGCCCACAAGGATATTGAAATTGCAGGAATATGTGTCCTGAAGAGGGGTCAGCTTATAAAGGCGCTTCATAAGCTGGTCGGGGTCTGTGCCTTTTTTGATGTCAATGGCGATCTTAAGACCGTTAAGGTCGGACTCGTCTCTGATATATGAAATTTCACGGAGCTTGCCTGCTTTTGCAAGCTCAACTATCTTGTCCTTTATCTGCTCGATAGTGGTGGTGGGAGGTATCTCTGTTATCTCGATACAGTGGGACTCAGCGTCATAATTATACTTTGAGCGTATCTTGACACTGCCCCGTCCTGTGCGGTATATCTTTTCAAGCTCCGCTTCATCGTATATCATCTCGCCGCCGCCGGGGAAATCAGGTCCCTTTAAAACGGAAAAGAGATCATATTCGGGGTCTTTTATAAGCCCGATAGTGCCCTCGCATATTTCCGTAAGGTTAAAGGAGCACACTGCACTTGCCATTGATACGGCGATGCCCACATTTGAATTTACAAGTATTGAGGGGAAGGTTGCGGGGAGGAGAGTAGGCTCAACGGTCTCGTTGTCATAGTTCGGGACAAAATCCACCGTGTCCTTGTCGATATCACGGAAAAGCTCGGCGCATATGGGGGCAAGCTTTGCCTCGGTGTATCGGGGTGCGGCATATGCCATATCTCTCGAATACGCCTTGCCGAAGTTTCCCTTGCTTTCGATGTACGGGTGGAGCAGAGCTTCATTTCCCTTTGCCATACGCACCATTGTTTCGTAAATGGCAGCATCGCCGTGGGGGTTGAGCTTCATTGTCTGACCCACGATATTGGCAGACTTGGTCTTATTGCCTGTAAGAAGCCCCATTTTGTACATCGTATAGAGCAGCTTTCGGTGAGATGGCTTGAATCCGTCAATCTCGGGGAGTGCTCTTGAAACGATAACGCTCATTGCATAAGGCATATAGTTCTTTTCAAGGGTGTCGGTTATCTTTTCCTCCACAACAACGCCGCTGCCTGCGATATATGCGTTCATCTGAGGGGCGGGAGTCTTGTTCTGAGTCTCTTTCTTTTTCGCCATTTAGTTGTCAGTTCTCCTTATTCCTGTGCGGCTGCCTCCGCCTGAGCCGCCTTTATCATAATTGCACATTCAAGTCTCTTCTTTTCAATTTCGCAGGAGAGCTTGTGAGCGGTGAGAATATTTCCGGTGTAGATATAGTTGTTGGCATTGCAGCCGCCGCTGCAATAGAACTTAGCCCAGCACTTGCGACAGTCTTCCTTGTTGTAAATATGTGCTGCTGCAAACTGCTTCTTGATCTCGGTGTTGAACTCCCCTGTGTGGATATTGCCCATAAGATATTCGGGTATTCCGACAAACTGGTGGCAGGGGTAGATGTCACCGTCGGAGGTGATAGCCACATACTCATTTCCCGAACCGCAGCCTCTCAGGCGCTTGATAGCGCAGGGACCCTGGTCCAGGTCGAGCATAAAGTGGAAGAAATTAAAGTGCTTGCCCTTTTTCTCATTAACGAGCATAAGCTGTGCAAGGCGCTCATATTCGGAGAAAACTGCTGGCAGATCTCTTTCGGTGATAGCGTATTTTTCGTCGTGGTCACAGACAACAGGCTCAACGGATATCTGGTCAAAGCCAAGGTCATAAAGGTGGAACACGTCGTTTGAGAAGTCAAGGTTATATTTTGTGAATGTACCTCTTACATAGTAATTCTCGTAGTTTCTCTTTTCCGCAAGCTGCTTGTACTTTTCGATGATGCGGTCATAGCAGCCGCTGCCGTCAACACGCTTTCTTACACGGTCGTTAACGTCCTTTCGACCGTCAATGGAGAGAACAACGTTGGACATTTCCTTGTTGATGAAGTCCATTTTTTCCTCATCGAGAAGAAGTCCGTTGGTGGTAACGGTGAAGCGGAAGCGCTTGTTGTACTCCTTTTCCCTGGAGCGTCCGTATTCAACCAACTGCTTTACAACGTTCCAGTTCATAAGAGGCTCGCCGCCGAAGAAGTCCACCTCAAGATTCTGCCTGTCGCCGGAATTTTCAAGGAGGAAATCAAGAGCCTTTTTTCCCGTTTCAAAGCTCATTACCTTTCTTCCCATCGCATAATCGCCCTGAGAAGCAAAGCAGTATTCGCAGCGGAGATTGCAGTCCATTGTAACAAGCAGGCACATTGCCTTTATAGGAGATGCCACGGAATATTTTGCAAATTTTTCGTAATCGTCCTCGGAGAAAAGGATCTTATCATTGTAAAGCTCTTTTACCTCTTCATAGCAGGAGATTATCTCGTCCTTGTCATAAAATCTGGAGAGCTTCTCGATGACATTCCCGGGACATTCGTCCGCAAAGGGAGGAGCGATGTTGTCGAGCATATCATAGGTAAGCTCGTCCACGATATGAACGCCGCCGCTGTGTACATCGAGCACAATATTATATCCGTTCAGCTTATATTTATGTATCATTTGAAAAATCCTTTCGACTTGCAGAAAATTTGCAGATATAAGTCAGAGGATAGAGGTTAGAATAAGTCTGACCTCTATCCTCTGATGACTTTAACCTATAGTTAAAATTACTTCTCGCACTTCTGGTTTGCAACAGTGCAGGAAGTCTTGCAAGCGGACTGGCAGGATGCCTGACACTTGCCGCAGCCGCCCTTGGCAGCAGTCTGCTTGAGGTTAGCCTTATTGATGGTCTTAATGTGCTTCATCTGAGTATCCTCCCCAAAAATAATATATTTCCATTATATCACGGCTTTTGTCGAATTTCAATATCTACAGATTTTTTCGGCAGATTACACAATTATGCAAATACATATTTTTACATTTTTGTTGTACAATACATCATTCACGGAACACGGGGCGGGTATTGACACCCTTGAATCCACCGAGAGCCGATGCTGCAGCAATTATGAAAAGCTTCGTGAACACTCCTGCGGCGGAGAACATCTTCACCGTCAGCGCACCTATCACAACGACCCCGCAGAACACTGCCGCACCGCAGAAAAGCCCTGTTGCAAGCCCCTTTCTCCTCCGCCTGTTTGCGGCGCAGAATGAGCAGGCAAAACAGCCTGCGGCAAGAGCTATCCCCGAAAGCCCCTTTACAGCGCTGTCGGAAAGGTCGCAAAACACCGCCGCCGCCGATAAAAGTGCGGCAGCGGCAGTAAGTGCGCCAAGTCCCGAAAGCAGGGAAAGCCCTGCGGTCATAAGCCTGTCACGTCTGCGGACAGTCTTTCCCGATCTTCTCATTTCGCCGCCTCCCTGCAAATCTTCTGATAAAATATATGCGGGAGGATTTATTATTATGCGTCAAACATTCTGCCCGAAAAGGGTGCAAGCTTTACGGTAAAGTCCCCTGTCTTTGCCGATGGCTTCAGCGTTACGCTTGTCTTGACGGCAGTTTCGCCGCTGTAGATAGTGCTGTCGGTATTTATAAGCTCCTTAAGGCGGTTCATTCCGTCGGCTGGTATGGTAACGCTCTGCTCCTTGTCGGAGAGGTTGAGGATAATTACCGAAGTCTCCCCCTCTGCGCAGCGCTTATAGGCAAAGACTGACTTCTCGCTTTCGTCCGCAAGTATCCACCTGAAGCAGTCGGGGTTGTATTCGCCGTTGTAAAGTGAGGGGCGCTTGTCATAAAGCTCGGAAAGGTCGGTCATATAGCGTCTGAACGAGTCGTGGAGGGGGTATTTCAGGATATCCCAGTCCTGCTCCCTCGTTTCGTCCCACTCTCTGAACTGAGCAAATTCGCCGCCCATAAAATTGAGCTTTTTGCCGGGGTGGGTGTACATATACATATAAAATGACCTTGCCTGCGGGAATTTCACCTCATAGTCTCCCCACATCTTCTGTATC
>CAKSPU010000054.1 GCA_934486875.1 uncultured Oscillospiraceae bacterium | reverse complement strand
AGGTATAATTTGCCATTCTTGACTTTGAAACATATATTCTTTTGTTGGAATGCTTTTTATTCAGTGGTTCCCTAATACTAATTAACCAATTAACCTATAGACAAATCCTCGGCTTTATCTATAGAACAATTGGTTATTAGTATTAGCATAAAAAAGCTCCCGAGCATCGTTTTCGGGAGCTAATTTTTTTATAAAAATTTATGAATGGCGCACAAACGGCGCACAAAATGAAATTCGGGGCATAATAAAAAGCCGTCTGCAATGCCCGCAAGACGGCGTAATACTTGGCTTTCTGCCAAGTATTCATACGTGGAGCTAGTGACGTGACTCGAACACGCGACCTGCTCATTACGAATGAGCTGCACTACCAACTGTGCTACACTAGCAAAACCAAAGCAATAAATATATTATATAATAACTTCCGAAAAAAGTCAATAGCTTTCGGACAAATTTTTGCAGCATTATCCGCCGTAAACCGTGGGTAATACTAATAACCAATTGTTCTATAGATAAAGCCGACAGATGAAATAAGCCCAGTCAAGGAAAGCGACCGCAGGCGGGCTTTGCGCCCGGCAAGGGAGCTTGACGCAGAATGGGCTTATTTCAGCCGAGGATTTGTCTATAGGTTAATTGGTTATTAGTATAATGCTGCATTTGCCGTTATTCTGAAAATTATTCTATCCGCCAGTCCACAGGCTCGATGCCGTGGGAAACAAGGAAGTCATTGCATTTTGAAAAATGCCTGCACCCGAAAAATCCGTTGTATGCGGAAAGTGGCGAGGGGTGCGCCGCCATAAGTACAAGGTGGTTGGGATTTGTGATAAGCGCCCGCTTTGCCTTTGCATTCCCGCCCCACAGCAGAAAAACGATCGGCTTTTCACGCTCATTCAGTTTCCCGATAACGTGATCGGTGAATATCTCCCAGCCCTTGCCCTTGTGGGAATTTGCCTGTCCCCGCCTTACGGTCAGAACAGTGTTCAGCATAAGCACGCCGCTGTCAGCCCACTTGTACAGCTCCCCGTGAGATGCGGGGGGAATGCCCAGATCGGCATTCAGCTCCTTGTAAATGTTCTGGAGCGACGGCGGTATGGGGCAGCCCTTCTGAACGGAAAAACATAGCCCGTGAGCCTGCCCCGGCTCGTGATAGGGATCCTGCCCCAGTATCACAGCCTTTACGTCATTGTACGATGTATGCTTCATCGCATTGAAAATGTTGTGCATATCGGGATAAATTTCCCTTGTGAGGTATTCCTGTTTAAGGAACTCCCGCAGTTCTTTATAATATGGCAGGTCAAACTCTCCCGCCATTATCCCGTCCCATTCATTTCCGAAATTTACCATTATGCCGCTCCTTTCAGGTCAGTGGTTTCAGACCAAGCATAGGTCTCAGATATTTTCCCGTGTAGCTCTCGGGGCATTCTGCAATGTCCTCGGGAGTTCCGCAGGCAACCAGCGTTCCGCCCTTGTCGCCGCCCTCGGGGCCCAAGTCGATAAGATAGTCCGCTGTCTTTATCACATCAAGATTATGCTCGATAACAAGCACCGTGTTGCCCGATTCAGTGAGTCTCTGAAGCACTTCAAGGAGCTTGTGGACATCAGCGGTGTGAAGTCCCGTTGTAGGCTCGTCAAGGATATAAACAGTCTTGCCCGTAGAGCGCCTTGCAAGCTCCGACGCAAGCTTCACTCTCTGCGCCTCGCCGCCCGAAAGGGTCGTGGCAGGCTGACCTATCTTGATATATCCGAGACCCACTTCCTGAAGCGTCAGCAGCTTCCGGTATATCTTCTGATGATTTGAAAAGAACTCCACACCCTCATCAACGGTCATTTCCAGCACATCATAAATACTCTTGCCCTTGTACTTGACTTCAAGTGTCTCACGGTTGTAGCGCTTGCCCTTGCAGACCTCGCAGGGAACGTATACATCGGGCAGGAAGTGCATCTCTATCTTGATTATGCCGTCACCCTCGCAGGATTCGCAGCGTCCGCCCTTGACATTGAATGAAAATCTGCCTGCGTTGTATCCTCTTGTCTTTGCGTCATTGGTCTCCGCAAAAAGGTCTCTGATGTCGTTGAATACTCCCGAATATGTGGCAGGGTTAGAACGGGGCGTTCTGCCTATGGGCGACTGGTCTATGGCAATTACCTTATCAAGAAATTCCGTGCCCTCGATAGTGTCGAAATCCCCGGCTCTCGTTCTGGCACGGTTGAGCTTCGCCGCAAGATATTTGTAAAGTATCTGATTTACAAGAGAGGATTTTCCCGAACCGCTGACACCCGTAACGCAGGTAAATGTGCCAAGAGGTATGGAAACATCAATGCCCTTGAGATTATTCTCCCTTGCGCCCCTTACGGTAAGGAAATTTCCGTTGCCTGCTCTTCTCACCTCAGGAACGGGGATCTTTCTCCTGCCGCTGAGATATGCACCTGTAATGGAGCGCTCGCAGTTCATAATGTCGTCAACAGTTCCCGCACAGATTATCTCGCCGCCGTGAATGCCCGCATAGGGTCCCACATCAACAATAAAATCCGCCGCCCTCATAGTGTCCTCATCGTGCTCAACAACAATCAGTGTGTTGCCAAGGTCTCTGAGCCTTTTGAGCGTGCCGATAAGCTTGTCATTATCCCTCTGATGAAGTCCGATGGACGGCTCATCGAGAATGTACAGCACGCCCACAAGCGATGAGCCTATCTGTGTGGCAAGCCTTATTCTCTGGGACTCGCCGCCCGAAAGAGTGCCTGCCGAACGGGAAAGGGTGAGATATTCAAGTCCGACGCTTTTAAGGAAGCCAAGTCTGCTGTTTATCTCCTTGACTATCCTCTCGCCGATGAACATTTCCCTTTCGGAAAGCTTTAATTTATCAAAAAAGTCATAGCAGGCGGAAACGGAAAGCTCCGTTACATCGGCAATGCTCTTATCTCCAACGGTAACTCCGAGGATTTCCTTTTTGAGCCTTTTTCCGTGGCATTCGGGGCAAAGCTCCTCGGACATATACTGCTCGATATCCGCCTTGCTCCATTCGGAATTGCTGTCCCTGTAGCGCCTTTCAAGGTTGTTGACTATTCCCTCAAAGGGCTGGTAATAAATCCCTCCGCCGTAATCCGTGGCACGGTGGAGCTTCAGTTTCTGCTCCCCTGTTCCGTAAAGGAGCGCATTTACAGCCTCCCCGCTCCATTTGCTGAGGGGTTCGGTTATGGATTCGCCGTAAAACTGAGCCACGCCCTTGAAATACATCATAGCGATAGAGCTCTCGTCGGTAGTGCCCCAGCCGCTTGCCTTGATAGCCCCCTCCTTTATGGAAAGGTCGGGATTGGGAATGATAAGCGCAGGGTCAATTTTCCTGAAAACGCCCAGACCCGTACACTTGGGGCAGGCTCCGTAAGGGTTATTGAAGGAGAACATTCTGGGGGAAAGCTCCTCCATAGAAACGCCGTGCTCGGGGCAGGCATAATTCTGTGAAAACATCAGCTCTTCGCCGCCGATAATGTCGCAGATAACAGTGCCCCCCGAAATGCCCGAAGCGGTCTCGATACTGTCCGCAAGACGTGTGTCCATTTCCTCCTTGACCACAAGTCTGTCCACCACTATCTCAATGGTGTGCTTCTTGTTCTTTTCAAGCTTTATCTCTTCCGACAGGTCATAAACTATGCCGTCGATGCGGACACGGACATATCCCGATTTTTTCGCCTGTTCAAGCTCCTTTACGTGCTCGCCCTTTCGTCCCCTGACAACGGGGGCAAGTATCTGTATCTTCGTACCCACAGGCAATGCTGATATCTTGTCTATTATCTGATCCACCGACTGCTGCTTTATCTCACGTCCGCAGACAGGGCAGTGGGGAATGCCTATCCTTGCATAAAGCAGACGGAAGTAATCGTAAATTTCCGTTACCGTTCCCACTGTTGAACGGGGGTTTTTCGATGTGGTTTTCTGGTCAATGGAAATGGCGGGGGAAAGTCCCTCAATGGAGTCCACATCGGGCTTGTCCATCTGTCCGAGAAACATTCTTGCGTATGAGGAAAGGCTCTCCACATACCGTCTCTGACCGTCCGCATAAATGGTGTCAAAGGCAAGGGAGGATTTGCCCGAGCCCGAAAGTCCCGTCATAACGATAAGCTTGTCACGGGGCAGCTCCAGGTCAACATTTTTCAGATTGTGCTCCCTCGCACCCTTAATAACTATTTTATCAATAGGCATTTTAATTTTCCTTTCAATCAGTCAAATATGCCGATATCTCCGCCGTCCCGCATCGAGTAGCATTTTGAGCCGCCCACGATGATGTGATCCATAAGACGTATATCCACAGCCTTAAGCAGCTCATTTATCCGTCTTGTCACCGCAATGTCCTCGTCGGAGGGCTTCGGTGTGCTCAGCGGGTGATTGTGCGCCAGCGCAGCCATAGTGCAGCCGCTGTCAATGGCGGCACTCATTATTTTTCTCAGCTCCACCGAGGTATATGCGGAAGCGCCGCTGCTTATTTCGGTAACGCAGATCGGTCTGAGCTTGGCATCAAAGCAGGCAAGCATAAATTTCTCCGTGCCCGAGCCCACAAAATAAGGCTTGAACAGCTCGGAAAGCTGAGTGGTCGATGTGACCGAAACGCCCTTGCGCTCCTCGGAATAATACACCTCGATAAGCTGTGGGATAAGCTTGAAAAGCACAGCACCGCTGTCCGTTATCCCTTTCATCTCCGTAAGCTCGTCCATATCCGCATTGAACACTCCAGCCACACTTCCGAACCTCTCTATGAGCTGATGAGCAAGCTGTTTTGTGTCCTTATATGGTATGATGTAAAACAGCAGGAGCTCCAGTATCTCGTGGGGTGCAAAGCCCGTAAGCCCCGACTGTATAAATCTTTCCTTCACACGCCCCCTGTGACCCTTTGCCGTGCTTTTCCGTTCATCGGCTTTTGGGGTGGGAGCGTTTTTCATCTCTTCCTTTTTCTCTTCAAGCGCCCTGTCAAGCTCATCGTCCCTGAGCACATCAAGAGCATTTTCAAGCTCGCCTATGTCCATATCAGATATCCTCAAGGCTCAGAGTGGCAATGGCGTTAAGGCTCTCGTCAGCCCTTTTTCCGTCAAGGAAATCGTAATATCCCTGACAGGCTATCATCGCCCCGTTGTCGCCGCAAAGGTCAAGGGGAGGAAGATATACCTTTATCCCCCGCTTGCCGCATTCCTTTTCCATAAGCTCTCTTACCCCCGAATTTGCGGAAACGCCGCCTGCCACCGCAACGGTCTTGTAGCCGAATGCCTTTGCCGCCTCAACAGTCCTGCTCACAAGCATTTCCGAAGCGGTTTTCTGGAATGACGCAGCAAGGCTGTCGCTGTCAAGGGTCTCCCCTTTCTGCTCCGCATTGTGTGCAAGGTTTATTACCGCAGTTTTCAGTCCGCTGAAAGAGAAATCATACTCGCTGCCCGTAACCTTCGGCACAGGGAGCCTGTACTTGTCGGGGTCGCCCTTTTTGGCTGCCCTGTCGATATGAACGCCGCCGGGATAGGGATATCCCAGCACTCTCGCACATTTGTCGAAAGCCTCTCCCGCAGCGTCATCTCTCGTCCTGCCGATAACACGGAATTTTGTGTAGCTCAGCACCTCGGTTATCTGAGAATGACCGCCGCTCGCCACAAGGCAGAGATAGGGCGGTTCAAGGTCGGGGTGAGCGATGTAGTTTGAAGCGATGTGTCCCGCAATGTGATGCACGGGGATAAGAGGCTTGTCC
Source organism: uncultured Oscillospiraceae bacterium (assembly GCA_934486875.1). Classification (GTDB taxonomy): domain Bacteria; phylum Bacillota; class Clostridia; order Oscillospirales; family Ruminococcaceae; genus Huintestinicola. The sequence goes on along the minus strand of CAKSPU010000054.1, from coordinate 8,615 downwards.
GCAGCCATAGCAAGACCCTTCGCAAAGCTCGTTCCCACAAGCAGCGCACCGATAAGTCCCGGGGCATAGGTCACAGCTATGCCGTCAATGTCGGATAAAGTGCAGTCAGCCTTGTCAAGTGCTTCCCTCACCACCCACAGAACATTCTCGGCGTGTCTCCTCGATGCGATCTCGGGCACAACTCCGCCGAATTTCTTATGCTCCTCCACCTGTGAAGCAACGATGTTTGATAAGATCGTCCGACCGTCAAGGGAGACCGAAGCCGCCGTTTCGTCGCAGGAGGATTCTATTCCCAGAATTTTAACGCTCATAAAATTTATCCTTTCAATGCTTTTATCATAACGATGCCGTCCTCTTTCGGAGAGGAGTACATTCCCCGCCGCACTCCCGCCCTTTCAAATCCGAAAGAGCCGTAAAGCCCGATCGCAGCCGCATTTGACGCTCTCACTTCAAGAGCTATGCTCTCAGCAGTCTCGGGCAGTGCATCACGGAATGCGCTCAGAAGCAATGTTCCTGTACCAAGCCGCCTGAACTCATTTCCCACCGCAATTCTCTCGATATATCCCGAAAAGCCGTCGCAGCTCCCGATGATATATCCCCTCACCTTTCCCTCGGAAACATCGGCAAGGAAAATGTTCATTTCATCATCAAGTGTACTTTCAAGAGATCTTGCCGACCAGGGATCAGAAAACGCAGCCCCCTCCATATCCGCAATCTCCGCAATATGGCAGGGCTTTGCAGGGATTATCATAGCTGTAAGTCCTTTCTTATGCAGCGGATAAGCGCCTTAACATCGTCTATTCCCGAAAGCTGACCGCATCTGCTGCGGTAGCCTGCCGCACCCTTTATCCCTTTGAGATAAAAGGCACACTGCCGCCGTGCCTCCGCCATAGCCTGCCGCTCGCCCTTGAAGCTCACCGCAAGCTCCGCCTGCCTGAGCATAGCTTCAAGCCTCTCGTCCATATCGGGCGGCGGTATGTGAGCGCCCGTTTCAAGATAAGCTTCTATCTCCTCAAATATCCACGGATTTCCATAGCTGCCACGTCCAACCATAACAAGGTCACAGCCCGTTTCACGGTACATTCTTTCAGCGTCCTCACCGCAGCAGATGTCCCCGTTTCCGATAACGGGAATGCTCACCGCTTCCTTCACACGCCGTATAACGTCCCGGTCCGCCTTGCCGTGATACATCTGATTTTTCGTCCGTCCGTGAACAGTCACCGCCATAGCACCTGCCGATTCCATTGCCTTTGCAAATTCGGGAGCATTGACGCTGTTTTCGTCCCAGCCCGCACGGATCTTCACAGTCACGGGAACATCGCTGCTTTTTACCACAGCCCTCACGATATCATAAGCCCTGTCGGGATCCTTCATCAGAGCGCTTCCGCTGCCGTTCCCCGCAATTTTCGGAACGGGGCAGCCCATATTAATGTCCAGTATATCGGGGCGGTATTTCATCAGCATACCCGCAGCCCTGCCGCAAAATTCGGCTTCATCTCCGAATATCTGAAGTGCATAGGGGCGCTCACGCTCATCAACGGTGCAGAGCTCCTCGGTCTTTCTGTCGCTGTAGCACAGTCCCTTTGCAGATATCATCTCCGAGACCATATACGCCGCCCCGTGCTCCTTGCAGACCAGCCTGTATGCCCTGTCCGCCACCGAAGCCATAGGGGCAAGTGCAGCAGTCCTTTTTATCTCCACGCCGCCGATGTTCAAGTGTCTCATTCCTCCAAAACCAGATTTACCGCAAGCCTTGCCTTTGCAATGACCTTTTCATTTTCCCCGTCCAGGAGTATAAGCCTCCTGCCGTCGGATATGACAATTTTTCCGTCGCCGCACAGTGCGTAGTCAAGCACGCCCTTTCTCACAACAGTCTCACTGCCGTCAGCCTCACGCCTGACAAGCACCCTCGACACGGGCATAAGAGGAGCATTGTCCTTGTCGTCCTCTTCCTTTGCAAGCTTTTCCGCCTTGATGATATTTCCGTCGATAATAATGTCACGCTCCGACCTCTGCTTTGCCTTTGCAGAGCCGGGGAGACCGTTGCTGCCGCTTTTGAGGGACTCGCCGCCCCATATGGTGCATACAAAATTGAGCCAGCCGAAAAACCCCTTCAAAAGCCTGTAGGGAAACAGCAGAATGTCCGTGAATTTAAAGCCCTCTTTTTCCCTCTCACCGCCGTATGGCTGACGGATATAGAAAATATTCCCGTAACGGTCGTCCTTTATCCGCAGAAAATCCGTTTTCGGGTCGGAGAGAAATTCCTCCATAGCCCCTCTGTCAACGTCAATGTAACAGCCGCTCCTGGGCGACACAGCCGCCACAGCGCCGTATTCATTCCGTCCGTTTCCCGCAGATGAGAAATAGATGCGGTTCCGATGACATCTGCTCCAGTAAGGATTTTCCTCGGAGCTGTCACCATCGGTCAGTTCTTCATAAGCCGATGCGGGAGGCTCCATAACGGCAATATGGAGCTCCGAGGGATTCGTTCCGAGACTCACAGCCATTTTCCCGTCAAGGCAGTCAAATGCGCCGAAAAAGAGGTCATTCCCCGAAAGTATAAGCCCCTCGTTCATATCGCTCCTGTCAAAGCTCCTGTGATAAAGGGAAGACGACTCGTCTAGCTTCACACCGTAGATAAGCTCCCCCTTGTTTTCGCAAAGTCCCGTTATCCGTGCGGAAACAACAAGCTCACCCGTCGATTCCCTCGCCGCTCCCGTGAACATAGCGCCCGTGCCCGTGGTTTTCCACTCAGTCCTGCGGCGAATGCTTTCAAGGGTCTCCTTGTATTTTCCGATACGTCCGCAGGGTATCTCAGTCTTGTTCCCGCCGTCAATGCGGTATATCTTGTTTTCCGATGTGTATGTGATCTTCACAGCCGTCTCCCCCTCGTCATTATTCTGTTACCGTAACCAGGTCAAAAAGCCCCTCACCGTATGTGCAGCCGTCAAGCTTCCATACCCCGCCGTCATCTGCAAGAGTGAATGTGAACGGCACGATGACATCTTCATCATAACCCCAGTCATCGGCACTGCCCACACGCTCGCAGTAAAAGGTTATCCTGCCATCTTCAGGCTCATAGCCCGTAATGCGGCTGTAAGACCAGCCTGCCTCGCCGCCGTCGCCCGAATTTATGTAAAGCTCCCCGTCAATTCCGAGATAATTGCTGGGGCAGCTTTGACACAGCCCGTCAAAGCCATTTTCCGTAAGCCCCACACGGCTGATGATGAACTGCCTTGCCGTATCATAATCCATCGGGGCATAAACACCATTTGCCCTGTCGGTGTAATAGCCCAAAGCCTTTCTGTAGCCGCTGTTCACAAGGTAGGGTGCAATGCCGCCGATGCCGTTTATCTCCACCCATTCATCGTTTATTTTCCAGCTGAGCTCAGCGCCGAAGCCGAAAAATTCTTTCGCCGCCTTGCGGTAATATTCCCCTGCATTCTGCCCCGCAAGCATAATATCGTCAAAGCTCATATCATCGGAAAAGCTTATCACGGGCAGCTCATTTTCCTCTGTAAGCCGCAGGATATCCTCAGATGAAGCGGTCATATCCGTCTCAGTCATCACAGCCGCCGAAGTCTCCGTCACAATGACAGTCTGCTCCGCCGCCGTTTCATTGACAGATGTATCCGTTACCTCTCCGCTGCCGCCTCCGCAGGCTGACAGCACCGCCGCCGCACCTATGAGGGACATTATCAGCCTCCGTTTCATCAGGCGATCTCAAAGGAAGCCGCAGCCCAGCCGCCCGACTCTCTCAGTTCGGTGCGTGCAAAGCCGTTCTTTTCCATTGCCTCCATAACCTCGTCGCACCTCTCGATGATTATTCCCGAAATGATTATTTTTCCGTGAGGAACGAGGAATTTTCCGAAAATGGGAGCCATAGCGATAAGCACATCAGCCACGATATTTGCAGTGATAAGCTGATATCCGCCGCCTATCTTCTCCCTCAGCGCCTCATCGGAAATGATATTTCCAGCATAGGTCACATATTTTTCGGGAGCGATATGGTTCTTCGCCGCATTCTGCCCCGCAATTTTCACGCTGTTAAGGTCAATATCCACCGCACAGGCACTGTCTGCACCGAGAAGCAGTGCGGCAATTGAGAGAATGCCGCTTCCGCAGCCGATATCAAGCACCCTGTCGCCCTCGCTGAGACACTCTTCAAGAAGCTCAAGGCAAAGCTGGGTAGTGTTGTGCTGACCTGTTCCGAAAGAGGATTCGGGGTCGATCTCAAGGACAGTTCTGCTGTCATTTCCGTCATATTTTTCCCAGGAGGGCTTGATAACAAGCTTGTCGCCAACGGTAAGGGGCTTGAAATACTGCTTCCAGTTGTTAGCCCAGTCCTCCTCACGGACATTGGAAAGCTCTGCCGCAAGCCTGCCGAACTTCTTTTCGCTGTCCATTGCGGAAAGCTCCGCCATTTCCGCCCTTACCATTGCCAGCATATCCGCACCCTGAGAATTGTCCGCAAGATAGAATGTAACGCAGGTCTCGCAGTCCTTTAAATTCATCAGGTCATCGTCAATGTAATCCCAGTTGCCCGTCTTGTCATTGAGGAAGTCCTCAAAATCCTTTGCGTCCCTTATCTGAAAGCCCGTAACGCCCACATTCAGAAGTCTGCCGCAAACAGGCTCAATGCCCTCAGTAGTTGTGTATATATTTACCTCAGTCCAGTTCATATTTTCCATTCCTTTCAGCTATTGTGCCTATTAATTATACCACAGTAATTTTTAATAGTCAAACTTCAGACAGCCTCATCAAAAAATCTTTTTCAAAGCCTCCGACTGCTCCGAAAGCTTCCTGCCCGAAGCGGCATTTTCCTCGGATATATCTCCGCAAAGCCTTGCGGTTTCCGAGATATCCCCTGTGCATTCCTTTGCCCTTGAAAGTGCTTCAAGCTCCCCTGCGCAGGCATTTTCAAGTCTTCCTCCGCCGTCATAGGCTTCCCTTGCCCTGTCAATGACACGGGAAATATTCTCCGAAGCGGACGATATCGCCCCGATGCTTTCGTTGATGCCGCTGTCAAGGAGCTTTACCTTCTCCCCTGCGTCCTCTGAAAGCTTTGACGCACAGAGAGCAAGCCCCCTCGCTTCATCGGCAAACGCCGCAATGCTTTTATCGCCGCCCTTTGCCGCATTCACCGCCGCACTGACCGCCAGCCTGTTTGCCCGTCCCGCAATGTCAGCCGCAGCCGATGATACCGTATCAAGACCGTCCGTGCCCTTTTTCAGCATATCAGCCGTGCCCCTGAGAGTACCCAGCTGCACTCCGCATTCCTCAGCCGCCGAAACACATTTTTCCGAGCACGACCTTATCTTTCCGGAGATCTCTCCGACCTCGGCAGCAAGCTCCGACAGCTGCGCCGTGATATCTTCCAGAAGCTTCGCCGCCTTTTCCTGCCTGCCGACAGCTTCGGAAAGCCTGCCGCCGTTGTCCGAAACTCTGTTCGATTCCGCCGAAACGAACTCCGCCCCACGGCTTATCCGACTGCTTATAAATTTAAGTCTCCCTTTCATTTTTCTGACCGCCGACAGCACATTTTCATACCTGCGGGGATAATCGCCGTCAGCCGCAGCGTCGGGGTCGCCGTCAGCAAGGATATTTATGCTGTTCACAGCATTTTCGACAGTCACTTCCGCTTCGGAAAGCTGCCTGCGAAGCTCTGTAAGCATATCATCATCTGTTATGGCTTCATCGTGTGCTTCGGGTATGGCATTGCTCTCAGCCTTTGCACTTTCACGGAGCTTTTTGTCAAGATAAAGCCCGATAAAAGTCATGGCAGATATGCCCAGGAGCCCTGTTCCGATGCACAGGCGTTCATATACCGACGCTTTTGCGAATAATTTTTCCGATAGCTCCCCACTGCTGTCCCGTGCATCTGAAAGCCGCCCGTCTGCATATTCCTCCGCCGCTTTGAGCCTGGGCTGATACTCGCTGAAAAAGACGTTACGTGCAATATTCCTGCTGCCGCCGTTCACGCTCCCGAACACCGCACTTCTCAGCTGCGCAGCTTCGATAAGCTCATTTATGGGTTCTGCCTCTGACCATATGCCAAGCCTGTCCTCGGCTATCGTGTCCTCAAGAGCGTCAAGCTCAGCCTTTGCGGCATTTAAAAATTCTGTCTCCGCTGCATCGTCCTGAGCCGAAAAAGACTCCAAAAGATTCTTCTCAGCGCTGCCAATGCAGTCCTTCACCGTTATCAGCTCAGATATCAGTGCCTGAGAGCTTTCGGAGCTGTCAAGGTACATTTCGGAAAGCTTTCCCGCCGACCTTACCGCCGTAACGGCAAGCACGCCGATGATGACCGCCGCCGCAATGAATGAATATAAGATAACCAAATCTGATCTGTTTTTACTGTCTTTCATAATATTCACATCTTTCCGGGATTTCAGCCTGCCGCCAATACTTATGTTAACAAGTTCAGATATTTATATTAACACAATATCCACTTGTGCAGGCGAAAAAATAATTATAATTTTTATGGAAATATTTTTTGAAAGGACGATACATTAATGGAAGAAACCGTGATCGAGACCACCGCCGAGACCCTTGCGGAGACCACCGCCCCCGCCATCGTCAGTGAAGCGGAAAATGTCATTGAAGCCGTATCAACGGGAAACGTTGACAGCAGCGTATTAAAGGACTTCACAGATGCGCTCATAGACTACCTCCCCACCGTTGTCATCGCCGTGATAATATTTATCGTGGGAAAAATACTCGCCAAGGTGCTTGTGAAGATAATCGACAAAGGAATGGGCAGGAGCCATATAGACGAAACGGCGCAGAGCTTTATGCGGTCGCTCCTGAGCATAATTTTCACAGCTTTTGTCATAGTCATCGCCCTGTCCACACTGGGCATTCCTATGACATCAATAGTGACCGCCATAGGTGCGGCAGGCGTAGCCGTAGCCCTCGCCCTCCAGAACAGCCTTTCCAATGTGGCAGGCGGCTTTCTCATTCTCCTGACCAAGCCCTTTAACAAGGGGGACTATATAAGCTCCGGCGGAAATGAGGGTATCGTCGAGGACATAAGCATTCTTTCCACCAAGCTCCTCACCTATGACAACAAGGTGATATTCATACCCAACAGTATGGTCTCGGGCAGCACCCTTGTGAACTACAGCAAAGAGGAAAACCGCCGCATCGACCTGAAATTCAGCATTTCCTACGAATCCGATTTCGAGGAAGCCAAAAAGGTAATGAGCGAGGTAATAGCGGAGCACAAGCTCATTCTTACAGACCCTGCTCCCTTTGTCCGTGTTGCGGAGCTTGCGGCAAGCTCGGTTGATATCTCCGTTAAGGTATGGGCAAAGACCGCCGATTACTGGACTGTTTATTTCGACCTTATCGAGCAGATAAAGTCCGCTCTTGACAGAAACAGCATTGAGATCCCTTACTCCAAGCTTGATGTAAACCTCAAAGAAAAAGCCTGAACCCTATTCTATAATTATAGCACATTTATTCTGATTTGTCAATAGCCGCATATGCCGAAAGCAGGGCATTTCAATGAGTAAATAAACAGTGAACTTTTGATGCGAATATATTTCAAACCGCCATATATTACTGTAGGGGACGGGTCTCCCGTCCCGTTTTTTTATAATATTGGTGACTGCGGGACGGGAAACCCGTCCCCTACAATAACTTAATTAATAATTTTTAAGAAGAATAATTCACTCGTTGAAATACCGTGATGCCGAAAGCAGGGCAACCGTATGAAAAAAGATGAAAAATATGTTATAATTGACCGGAGCGTATCTGAAAACAAAAAGCTGCACTTAAAAAATGTTATTTTTTTACACAGAAGAAAACAATAATACATAAATTCAATTCATTTGTGTGCTATTCTTTGTATAAGTAAACTTTTGGGAGTGAAAATATGCAGTCACCTGAGGATTTTTGCAGACAAATCGATATAAAACTGAACCGAAGCATTATAGTAACCTTTGCAGCTATTTTCGCAGCAGTTCTTGCCGCAGGTGCGCTCATATGCATCTTTGCCCCCAAGGACGATTTTCTTGTGAGCAAATTCAGCGGTCACAGCTGCAGCACAGGTCTCAGCGGCGATTTCCTGCTCACATCGGCGCAAAGCTATGACAGGGTAACAGTGGAGACATTGAGCTGTGACATTTCCGCAGACGGCTTCACCGTTACCGTTCAGGCAGCAAACAGCGGAAGAAATACGCTGACCTTCTCCCCTTCAAGGCTTAGGGTATATGCCACCGATACCGCAAGGGGCAGCAAGCCGAATATCTGCAGGACTGATATGACCGAAAGCGTTGTTATCCCCGCAGGTTCATCGGCTGATTTTACCGTAAGCGGCAGTCTGCCCGACGGCTGCAATTACGCAACAAGCAGGATAACTCTTGTGTTCACCGACTCCGAAAGCGGCAATACATACAGCATTATGCCCGAATAATTGACAAATAAGTTTATATATTCCATTCGGCGCATCGCCTTATTGTACATTATTTACAAAATCAAGTTTTTTTGAAAAAAGCGCTTGACTTTTCGGAAATAGTGGTGTATAATAATTAAGTCGCTTGAAGTTATCACCTCAAGCGAAAGAAAATATGGCGGTATAGCTCAGTTGGCTAGAGCACTTGGTTCATACC
>CAKSPU010000053.1 GCA_934486875.1 uncultured Oscillospiraceae bacterium | reverse complement strand
GCTTGGCAGAGGGCTGATACAGCTCCCTGAACTTCTTTTTGTAATCAAGCTTTTCCATTACATTTCTACCTTTCTGTGTATGTATCGTTTCTGAGAACATAGTATTCCATATATGGCTTGTCATTCTCATATTCCCATAAGTAAATGAGCGTGGGCTTTATCTCATAAAAATCCGTGCATATCAAAACACCTCTTTCAAAAGTTACAGTGTTATGATAACACAAGAAATATGACAGCTATATGTCATAATTCTCCGAAATATTTTTCAAAGCTCCGAAAATTCCCTGCGGTATTCCTTTGGCGAAATTATCTCAGCCTTATCTCCGAATGTGAGTATGTAATTAAACAGGGCGGGCACGTCCTGCCAGGTAAATTCAAGATAAACGTTTCCCTCTTCATCATATTTTGGAAGCTCTGCTCCGAACTCATCAATAATACGCCACTTCACGCTCTTGTCAAATCTGACCTTTGCCGTAATGCCGCCCCTTGTATGCCTTAGCTTGTCGCAGACATAGGGCGGTATCTCACGTGGCTCAAAAATGATATGACGGTTTGAAAGCTCCGTCATTCTCGACAGCTTGAACAGCCGCATATCCTTTCGCTTAAGGCAATACCCCCACACATACCAGCCCGACCACCGGTAAATAAGCTTATACGGCTCTATCGTTCGCTGCTCTGTGCTTTGGGGCGAATAGTATGTAAATGTTATGAGCTCACAGCGTTCAGCCGCCTGCTTTACAAGCTCTAGCTTCGGAGAAAGCTCTGTTTTATCCCACCTTGACAGATCAATTACAACGCAGCCCGAGCTTTCCGCCACCGACATATCAAGCTTATCCATAAGCTGACGGTATCTTTTTGTGCCGCTGACGCTGTCAAGGCTTTTGAGCCCTGCGATTATGGCGCTCATATCGTCGGAGGAAAGGAGAGTTTTGTCAAGCTTGAACCCCTCCATAATATAAACTCCGCCGTTGATGCCCCTCTCGGCAGCGATCGGGATACCAGCCCTGCATATATCGTCTATATCCCTGTATATGGTCCTTCGGGAGACTTCAAATTTTTCCGCAAGCCCTGCGGCAGTCATCTTTTCATTCTGGAGCAGAACTGAAAGAATGCCGATCAGTCTGTCTGTTTTCATAGCTGTGCCCCCTTGTTATTTTAATTAGTATAGCATATTTTCTGATGTTTTACAACAAAATAATGCGGAGGCTCATTACAAGTCTCCGCATTATTCTCAAAACTCAAAGATAAGGTTTCAGCTTCTCAATGTTTTTCTGTTCCCGCCGCAGGTATTCTTTGGCTGACTGAACGGCTTCGGGTGAGCTGCATCGTGTGTGGTTCAGCGTTTCGGTCAGTTCGATGATGCCCGTGTTGGTACCTTTGATGACCATTTTCGCCGCATTTTCCGAGCTGCCGTCACGCATCATTTTTAGCTTTACCGATGCAGAGGTCATAAGCTGTGACATAAGTGAAGGTCCTTGGGGAGCAAGCCCCATCTTTTTCATACTCAGGGCAGTCATTTCCTTCTGCGCCCTGTAGCCGTTATACTGAGAGATGAGGACATTTTTTACCCTGCTGTCCCCCACCATAGGTATAAGGCTTCTGAGAGCCGTTTCTCCCATTGAAGCATTTTTGTAAATGTTGCTCTGAAGATGACTGTTGTTCATTTTCACTACCTCTTTTTGCAATGCTGACAGGTCTTTTCCCTGTCAATAATATTATACCGCAGTACCTTTGTATTATAAGAGGAAAAAAGCTTGCAAAACAGATGAAAATGCTGTATAATTATAATAATTCAAAAAAGGGGATTTTTTCAAAGGAGCTTTTAAAATATGGTTTCGGAAACTCGTGAAAATTTTGGCAAAAGAGCCGCAAAGGGTCTTGTATGGTGGCTTGCGGGCGAGCTTATATGCATAATATTCAATCTGTGTATGCTCGTGTTTATGATGAAATTTATGGCGTTCAAGGTGTTCACCGCCTTGGCATCATCGCTCATCGCAAACGGACTCCTTGCAAATTACGCATACTCCTGCGCCGTAAGGGACAGAAATCTTATAAAGTATCACGGTGTTCCTCACGACCCGCTGATGTCGCTTAAGATCGCCGCTGCCGCTCCCCTGCCTCAGTACATCTGCTGGATATTGCTGCTGCTTTCAAAGCTCGGCGTTATAAAGGATATCTTCAATATTTTCATATGGTGCAATATACAGTCTCTCGCCTGGGTAGACCTGTTCACATCGGGCAGGACTATTGATGCTCTGAGCTGGGGCGGACTTTTCGGGCTTCTCGCTCTTATGCTCGTTGCTCCCATATGCATTATACTCACCTATGAATGTACCATACGTGAATTTGACATCAAGGCGTGGCTGTTTTACGGCAAAAAATAACTTTCTTTTTTATCGGGGAGCATTGAATAAAGCTCCCTGAAATTTTTTAATCGGTACTTGCTTATGGAAATGCATTTTCCTATGGGCGAAAGCGTGAGCGTCGATGAGGTCATCTTTGATATGTAGTTCATATTTACGATGTAATTCTGGTGAGGCACTGCAAAGGGCAGCATACAGAATTTTTTCATCATATCACGCCATACGGAGCATTTTACTCTCACACAGCTTCCGTCCGAAAAGGTAACATACACTTTCTTCATAACGCATTCAAGATAGATTATCTCCGAGTATCTGAGATTTATCCTTTCCTGGCGGTGCTCCTTGCCGTAAATGGTAAGGCGGACGCTCTCAGCCATACTTTCATCAAGCCCCGGAAGTATCGCCGCAAATGTTCCCGGAAGCTTCGTCGGCAGGCTGAGCTTCGGCAGCGAACCGCAGGAGCCGCACTCAAATGCTGTAAGGTAATCATCGTCCCCTGCGGACATCACGATAAGCTTACAGGCAGGGTAAAGCTCGTGTATCCTGTCGGCGCACTCCTTTGTTCGGCTCATATCGAAATGTGCGTCGATTATGACAAGATGCGGGACTATTATCCTCTCATTCAGACATTTCATCAGTTCCTCGGCGTTTTTGAACCGATGAAACGCATACTGCTTCGGCATAAGCGCCGTCTGACTGAAAACAGCGTCCTGAATTATGTCAAGAAAAACCGCTTCATTATCACAGCCGAATATATTTATCACTTGAATCATTCCCTTTTCTAAAACAGACAAACTTTCCGAATATCAGACTTACATATATGATTATAAACCGTTAAGCTTACAAAAATCAACACATTATTAATATCTTTAACGTCATTTTAACACAAATATTAAATCAGGATTAATAAAAAAATCAAAAGAGCCCAATCAGACCGATTTTTCGGACGATTGGGCTTTAAACATTGTTTTTTGCAGAAATAATATGATAAAATAATAAAAAAGATGATGAAATATTCACTCTTAAAAAGGAAAGGAAAATAAATTATGTACTATGTTATAAAGATCACGATACACGGTGAGGATAAATATGTTTTTAATGACAAGCTTTTTGTGGCAAACATCGGCTTTGCAAGGAAGTTCTATTCACTCGCCTATGCAAGAAGATACATAAAGACCCACCCCGTCTGCGCCTATTACGGCTGCGAGATAGTTGAGGGAATACCTGCTTAATTCGTCTTTTCGCCGTTTCTTGCAAAGTCTCCTTTAAATGCTGTTTTGCAGAAAAAAGCAATGTTGTATAAAAGTCCCGCAAGGGCTATGAGTGCTGATGCGGCACGGGGCAGTACAAAGGGTATCGTCAGATCGACCATATCCGCCATAACAAGAACAAATCCAAAAAGAAAACCGAGCACTATCAGCACCATACCGAAATAATTCCGTGAAGGCTTGTAATATATCACATTCGGCACAGCCACTGTCATAATCAGAAAGCAAACCGCAAAAGCCGAAAGCCCATAGCCCGCAGCTTCATTGAAATTAAAAAGCAATGACGCATCAAATTCCATCACCATCACAGAAAGGATAATGATCCATACGGTGCAGAATAATGACACGAAATTTTTTCTTGTTGCGGGAAAAATGCACGCCATATCATAAAAGCCTGCCGCACCGTTCATCATACTGCGGTTGTTTGCAGCCCATTTCATCGTTCTGGGTATTGACGGTGCGGGACCTGTCATAGGGAACATCGCCGCAAGGGAAAATGCTGACATTAATGCGGTAAACAGGGATATAAGTGCAATATAAAGCATTATATTAAGTCTTGCTCCGAAAATAAAATATGCGGGAAGAATTACCGAAAGAACGGGATTTACAAGCATCATCGCACTAAAGTTCAGTTCCTTCATAGCTTTAAGCATCTGAATCATTCCTTTCATCTGTTATAGGTTCGCCTGAGACAGAACATTTCGTGCAGGCAGCTGCCATACCCTTGTAGATAAGGTTCATAAAAACTATGCCGAGAATACCTAAGATAATTACTGCGGCTCCAAATGCTGCGGATACAGCGGATATCTCCGCTGTTTCAGTTCCTTTCATAAGGATTTTTATAAAGAACTGAGTTATGATGACCGACATATATATTGCTGTTCTTACGAAGTCAGCTTTTTTTGGTCTGCCCGTTCCCAAAAATACTGACATCATTATCACTGCGGCAAATAGGATAAACTGAGCCGCAAATGTTAAAATCGCATCAGAAAGCTTAATAGGTGAAATCATTAAAGCTGTTCCCTGAAAAATATAACCCAGGAAAAACATTGTGCTGAAAAATCTGTCAAAGCTGATGTATGCCCTTACCATTGTTTCACGGTCTGCGGGGAGCTGATAGAAAACAGTTGCTGTTCTCGGGTCATTGAGACTCAGACCTATTCTTTTCGTTCCCTCAAAAACAGGACACATTGCACTTGCACATATTTGTCCGAGAATATATCCCATTACCGCAAGCACGGGCAGCTCAATATCCGAATTTTTTTCAATTATCAGTATCGCAGGCAGAATTGTAAAAAAGACCATAAGTATTGCCGAAATAATGTAAAGCAGCTTTATATGTCCGCTTGAAAGAACAAATGCTGTTTTCTTGTAAACCGATACCTTCATTTTTATATTCCCCCTGTCGGTTCACCGTTTCTGGCGGTGTTTTCTGCGTCTTTGAGACATTTTCTGTAGCAGATAAGGCTTGTTGTGAGAATTATTGCGGCGGATATGAGCATTGCCGTTCCAACCGCTGACCCGCTGCTCTGTGAATATGATCCGTGAAAGACACCTATACAGGAAGCGGTCATTATAAATGTATCGCAAAAGCGTCTTAGCGGACTGCTTTTAAGTCCCCTTTTGTACAGGAATGCTGCATAGTAAAAAAAATTGCTCAGTGCAAAAAATATAACAACAAAAATGACCGAAGATCCCCCCGCAACAGTATCCATTCTCATAAAGGCAAGCCCGTTTATCAGAAATCCTGCCGATACTGTAAGAGCTATCGCAAGCCGCTTTATGTGAAACAGCTTCACTGCAGTGAAACGGTCTGTGGGAAAAACTGCCGCCGCTTCGACGGCTTTTTTGTTGCCTGCCGCTTCAAACTCCGTTTCTGCATTGCGGGCTTTTGAAACGGGATATGACGGGTCAAGAGATATATGTATGATGTCCCATATGAAATACATTGCCCCAAACACTGTCCACAAGACCGACCAGTAAGCTCCGAGCTTGGAGATATCACCGAAAAGCATTGTCAGAGGAAGTGCGATAAACTGAGATAAGCCCATTATGACTATTTCCGGATCGTCCCGCAAATGAAAGCCGTTAAGGTATCCGAAGGCTTTATTAAAGCTTTTTACTGTCATAGCTCAGTCCTTTCGCCTGTTCTCTCTGTTTTGGAGAATGGTATGGACGAGAATATCCTCAAAATTCGGGGTGCGGACAGTGACATCGCCAAGCTGCGGGATATCCTTTCTCAGAGCAAGAGCTTCATATACATTTCCCGAAAGCTTTGCGCCGATGAGAAGCTCAGAGTGCATTGCATTCGCATCTCCCGAAACAACGGCATATTTCTCCTGTGCTTCATCGGCGGACATCACCTCGTGAATGTGACCGTCTATCATCAGAGCGATGTAATCCGCAACCTTGTCAAGATCTCCCGTGATGTGGGTGGAAAATAAAACGGAATGCTCGCCGTCGGATACAAATTCTCTCAAAATATCAAGCATTTCTATTCTTGCGGCAGGGTCAAGTCCTGCGGTGGGTTCATCGAGAATGAGGAGCTTCGGCTTATGTGCAAGTGCAAGGGCAAGCATCACCTTGGTTTTCATTCCCTTTGAAAGCTCTCCGCACTTTTTCTTTGTATCTATCTGCCACATATCCATATATTTTCCGAAAATGCTGTCGTCCCATTCGGAAAATGCATAGGAAAAAGCCTTGGCAGTCTTTGCGACCGTGGCGTTTACATAAAGAAAATCCTCATCGGCAACATAGCCCAGGGCTTCCTTGAAAGCAGCCTCGTTCTTAACATTGTCAAGCCCGTCAAAGGCGGTTATTTTTCCGCCGCTCCTGCCGTAAATGTTCAGGATAAGCCTTATAAGAGTGGTCTTGCCTGCGCCGTTTTCTCCTATAAGCCCCATTATCGCACCCTTGGGGAGAGATAAATTTATATCGTTCATTGAAAAAATGCTGTCGGGAAATTTCTTTTCAAGTCCCCTGATCTCAAGAATATTTTCCATATCGTCAATTCCTCCTGTTAATAAGCGCATTCACAAGCTCATCGGCGGTGAAGCCCTCCGAAATCAGCTTGTCGGCGTACTGTGTAAATTCTGCGAGCTTTCTTTGTCTGTACTGTTCTGCGGCAGCATTTTTGTCGGGCGCTCTCACAAAGGTGCCCTTTCCTGCGGAGGTGTATATCATACCCTCGTGTTCAAGATCGGTATAGGCACGCTTTATGGTTATGGCGCTTACATTAAGCTGCGCCGCAAGCTGCCTTACGCTTGGCAGCATTTCATTGTCGGCAAGCTCCCCGTCAAACACTGCCTTACGGATACGTTCCTTTATCTGCTCGTACATAGGCTTGTCGGCGGCAGGATTAAGCACTATCTTTATATTATCATCTCCTTATTGTGATATAGTGTGTATATCAGTATATACACACTATATCACATCTGTATATTCTTGTCAAGAGGTTTTGAAAAAATTATTAAAAATTTTGAGCAGCTGTAAAACAACTGCTCAAAAAAACGTTTTATTCCGTTACGGAAGCATTATTTCCTTTGCACCTACATTCCGCCTGAACATTTCATCGTGCTCGGCAAAAATAAGGGTGGGGCGGCAGCTTTTTATAAGCTCCTCTATCTGCGTCCGTGAAATAACATCAATGAAATTAAGCGGCTCGTCCCATACATACAGATGCGCTCTTGCGGCGAGGCTGGCGGCAAGCCGGGCTTTTTTCCGCTGACCTGTGCTCATATCTTCAAGGCGGACGGCAAAATGCTGCCTGCCGAAATCAAGCTTTCGGAGTATAGTGAGAAATCGGGTCAGGTCGATATCAAGGCTTTCAGCATATTCAGCCAGAGTGCCTTTCAGATGCTCGGCACTCTGGGAGGCGTAGGATATTATCAGCCCCGACGGAATGATAAGCTGCCCCGATGAAGTCATTCCCTCCCTTTCACCGCAGATAAATTTTATAAATGTGGATTTTCCGCAGCCGTTATTTCCGCAGAGAGCCGTGACCTCTCCTTGTTTTACGTCAAAGGTCTTTCCCTCAAAAAGCTGTCTGCCGCCCACCGACAAGCCGAATTTATCAGCTGAAAGGATAACGCTGCTGTGAAATTCAAGAGGCGATATGCTGACGGCATCGGCTTTTTCAATATCCTTTAAAAGCTTGGATTTTTCTTCTGCGGCTTTAAGGCTCCTTTCCTCAAATGCCTTTGCCCTTGCCATTGCTTTCTTGGATTTTGCCCCCTCATAGGCACGGCGTGTCAGTGATTTTTCGACCTTTGTCGGCTCAAAGCCTATCTTCTTTCTTTCGGAACGGTCTGCCCATTCGGCGGAACGCTTTGCGGCATCGGTAAGTCGGGATATCTCCTTTCTGAGCCGCCTGTTTTCTTCAAGCTCACGGCTGTCGGACAGCTCCTTTTCACGCTGCCACACGCTGTAATTGCCCTTGGTGACGGTTATGCGGCTGCGGTCAATGCTCATAATATGGTCGGTGCAGCGGTCAAGCAAGGCTCTGTCGTGGGAAACAAGGATAAAGCCGCTTTTGCGGGAAAGATAATTGCCGATAAGCTCTCTTGTTTCCGAGTCAAGATTGTCCGTCGGCTCATCAATGAGCAGGAAACGGTTTTCCGCAAGGAACATTGCGGCAAGGAGAAGCTTTGTTCTCTCGCCGCCCGAAAGGGTGCAAAGCGGTCTTTCCGCAGCAGTCGGGTCAAGCCCGAGCTCTGACAGCTCGCAGTCTATCTCCCAGTCCTCTCTGCCGCTGCATATACTGCGGATAATGTCTATAGCAGGCAGACTGTCATCTTCGGGAACAAAGGGAAAGCGGTAGAAATCCACCGAGGAGGTGATATTTCCGCTGTATTCAAGCTCCCCCGAAAGAAGTCGGAGAAATGTGGTCTTTCCCCGTCCGTTGCGCCCTGTGAGACCGAGTCTCCAGTCTGTATCGAGCTGTAGATCTATATTCTCAAAAATGTTGTCCGCTGCCCCGTCATAGCCGAAGGTCAGCGAATTTACTGAAATAACTGACATAAACAACTCCCCTTTCAGCCGTGCAAAAACAAAAAGGCAGCTGCGGGAAAATTAGCCCGAAGCTGCCATACTAATCAAGATAGTATTCCTGTTTTACACCGTTTATACGGGAACGGTTCACGGAGCAGAATGCGCACAAAGGCTCACCCGCCGCAAACACTCTAAAACAAAGCGACAGCGTTAAGAGACCGATATTCCCGAATAAAATTGCACGGCAAACAGACCGCATAAAAAGCGGTTAAATTTAATTTGCGTAACAAAAATTATCGGAAATTATCTGCGCATCTTAACACTCCTTTGCGAAATTTATTGAAGTCATTATAACACGTTCATTATCATTTGTCAAGCATTTTTTTAACGTATGTAAATTTTAATCGGATACTATTGATTTTATAGGAAATATGTTGTAAAATTAAGTTGAATAAATGCATTTTCACATATTATACCGAAAGGGGTCAAAATAAAATGGGAGCACTTACAGCAGCAGCAATTTTTACGGATCATATGGTCGTTCAGATGGGCAAGCCCATAGTTATATGGGGTCACGATTACAGTGACAGGAAAATAACCGCAAGCTTCTGCGGCTACACTGCCGATACAATGTGCATCGACAATTGCTGGCAGATAACTTTTCCTCCTGTAAACACCTACGGCGGTCCTTACGAGCTGAAGATCACCGATGGCTCGGAAAGTCTTACTATCAGCGACATTATGATAGGCGAGGTGTGGATAGCAGGCGGTCAGTCAAATATGGAGCTTGAACTCCAGAACGAATGCCACGGCAAGGACGAGCTCAAGGTCTGCGAAAGCTCAAATGTCCGCTTCTACTACACCAAGAAAAATCCTTACATAGACGAATTTTTCTACATTGACGAGAAAAACGGCGGCTGGGCTCTTCCCTCCGAGGAAAATTCACGCTGCTGGTCGGCTGTGGGATATTATTTCGGCAAAAAGCTTGCGGCTGATCTTGGCATCACTGTAGGCATTATCGGCTGCAACTGGGGTGGTACCTCCGCTTCAAACTGGATCGACACGAAAAATCTCGTAAGAGATGAGGACACAAAAACTTATGTTGACGAATACAACAAGGCTATGGAGGGCAAGTCCTTCGAGCAGTATCTTAAGGAGCTTCGTGAATACCGTGAGTGGGAAGCTGAATGGAACCCGAAAATAAATGAATTTTACGAAAAAAATCCCGAGGGCAGCTGGGCGGACGCTCAGGAATATGCAGGCAGTCCTTCGAGATGGCCCGAGCCCCTCGGTCCGAAGTCTCCATTCAGAGCAGGCGGACTTTATGAAACTATGCTCAAAAGAATAGCTCCCTACAGCGCAAAGGGCTTTATCTACTATCAGGGCGAATCCGATGACCACAAGCCCCAGATGTATGAAAAGCTCCTTAAAATGCTTATTGCTCAGTGGAGAACTGACTGGAACGACCCTGAGATGCCCTTTATGATCGTTCAGCTTCCTATGTTCATAAACCGTGACGAGGTCGACAGGAAGAACTGGTGCCTTATCAGAGAGGCTCAGATGAACACTCATCTTACCACCGCAAACACAGGAATAGCAGTTATCCTTGACTGCGGCGAATACGGAAACATTCACCCCGTCAACAAGGTTCCCGTAGGCGACCGCCTTGAAATGCAGGCTATGTATCACGTTTACGGCAAACTTTCCGCTGCCGAGGCTTACGGTCCCGTTTACTACCGCTCATACCCCGAGGAGGACTGCTTCATTCTTGAATTTAAGTACGCTGCCGACGGCTTTGACCTTAGAAACGAGGACACCCCAAGCGGCTTCGAGGTTGCGGGAGACGACAAGGAATACAAGCCCGCTGCGGCTCAGATACTGAGCGGCGGAAAGATACGCCTTACAAGCCCCGAGGTCAGGGAGCCCAAATATGCCCGTTTCAGATGGGTAAACTACTCCGAGGTAACTCTCTTCGGCAAAAACGGTCTCCCCGTTGCGCCTTTCAGAACAAATCCTCAGGCATAATTTTTTCGTTACAGCACACCACGAAAGGAATTCTATGAAATTATCTCAGCTTTTTGGCAGCGGAAGATGTGTTTTCTCCTGCGAGGTATTTCCTCCCAAGAAAAATATGCCCGCCGACACCATATACACCACACTTGACAGTTTAAAAGCCCTCGACCCTGCATTTATCAGCGTTACCTACGGTGCAGGGGGCACATCGGGCGATAACATTACAGGCGAGATCGCATCATACATCAAAAATGATCTGGGTATCGAGTCCTGCGCTCACCTTACCTGCGTGAGCAACACCCGTGAGGACATTGACATTCTCCTTGATGACTTCAAAAAGAGAGGTATCGAAAATATCCTTGCCCTGAGAGGCGACATCAACCCCGAGCGCCCTCCCAAGCACGATTTCAGCTATGCCTGTGAGCTTATCTCATACATCAGGGAAAGGGGCGACTTCCACATTTCAGCCGCCTGCTACCCCGAATGCCACATTGAAGCTCCCGATATGGTTACCGATATACGTCATCTTAAGGAAAAGGTCGATGCAGGCGCTGAACACCTTATGTCCCAGCTTTTCTTCGACAACAGCACATTTTTCGATTTCCTTGAAAAGGCAAGGATAGCGGGAGTTAATGTGCCCATTGAAGCGGGAATTATGCCCGTTATCAACAAAAAGCAGATAGAGCGTATGGTGTCAATGTGCGGGGCAAGCCTGCCTGCGAAATTCTCACGAATGATGGCGAAGTATGAAAATTCCCCCGAAGCTATGAGAGATGCGGGTATAGCATATGCTGTTGACCAGATAGCCGACCTTATTGCAGGGGGCGCTGACGGAATACATCTTTACACGATGAACAACCCTTACGTTGCCGAAAAAATTTACTCCGCTGTAAAGGGACTGCTGTAATGATAAAGCTCGAACACATCGACCGAAACGAAGCGCTGAGATATCTTGCCTGCACCGATGAAAAAAATATCGGCGAAACTGCGGCGGCATATCTTGATGAATGCGAAAAAAGACTTCTTGAAGTCATTGCGCCGAAATTTCTGTACAAATATTTTCCTCTTTCGGATTCAGGCGGCAGACCTGTTATAAATGGCTGCACACTGCCACTGGAGGGAAAAGAAATTGCGGAGCATCTTGAAGGCTGCACAGGGATCATACTTATGTGCGCCACCGTTGGGAGCGAGGCCGACAGGCTCATACGTGTGCTGCAAATTGAGGATATGGCAAAGGCGGTCATTGCTGATGCGTTTGCGGGAGCGGCGGTGGAACAGGTCATAAATGAAGCCGAAAAGCTCATACGAGACGAATTTCCCGGGAAATATTTCACCTGGAGATACTCCCCCGGCTACGGCGATTTCCCCATTGATGTTCAGAAGCAGCTTCTTGACGTTCTTGACGCTCCGAGGAAAATAGGTCTGTGTACATCGGACAGCCGAATGCTTACTCCCGTCAAATCGGTCACTGCCGTTATCGGCACCTCCGAAGCTCCCCTGCCACAGCGCAAAAGGGGCTGTATCACCTGCAATATGCGTGAGCGCTGCCAATTCAGAAAGAGAGGGCTCCACTGTGGATCTTAAAAAATTTTTATCCGAACGTGAATTTGTATTTTTAGACGGTGCAATGGGAACAATGCTCCAGAAAAGCGGTCTTAAAACGGGCGAGATACCCGAGCTTCTGAACATTACCCACCCCGAGATAATCGAAAATATACACTCGATGTACCTTGAAGCGGGTTCGGATATAGTTTATGCAAATACCTTCGGCGCAAACCGATACAAGCTTGAGGGCAGCGGTCACTCAGCCGAAGAGCTTATCCGTGCGGGCATTGCCTGTGCGAAAAAAGCCTGCGCAAAAAGCGGAAAGCAGGCTTTTACGGCTCTTGATCTGGGTCCTATCGGTCAGCTTCTTGAACCTACGGGAAGTCTTTCCTTTGAAGAGGCTTACGATATTTTCAGGGAGCAGATACTCGCTGCTGAGGACGCTGATCTTATCGTACTTGAAACTATGACCGACCTTTACGAGGTCAAGGCGGCTCTTCTCGCCGCAAAGGAAAATTCCGACAAGCCCGTTATCTGCACGATGACCTTTGAGCAGAACGGCAGAACATTCACAGGCTGCTCCTGCCCGGCAATGGCTCTTACCCTTGAAGGACTCGGCGCAGACGCTGTGGGCGTTAACTGCTCGCTCGGTCCCAGAGAGCTTATGCCCGTAGTTGAGGAGATATGCCGCTGGACTACCCTGCCTGTGGCTGTCAAGCCCAATGCGGGACTTCCCGACCCGAACACAAATCTTTACAATGTCACACCCGACGAATTTGCAGAGGCTGCGGCGAAATTTTCCCACCTTGGTGTAAAGATACTGGGCGGCTGCTGCGGAACGAGCCCCGAATACATAAAGGCTCTCACCGAAAAACTGAGCACCGAGCATTTTGTTCAAAGAACGGTCAATATCCCCTCTGCGGTATGTTCATATGCAAACACCAGCGTTATAGATCAGCCCAGAATTATCGGCGAGCGCATCAATCCCACAGGTAAAAAGCGCTTTAAGGAAGCTCTGAAAAACAATGACATCAACTACATTCTCGGTCAGGCTATCGAGCAGGCAGGTGCAGGTGCGGATATCCTTGACGTTAACGTTGGTCTCCCCGACATTGACGAAAAGGCTATGATGGTAAAGACCGTCAAGGCTCTTCAGGGCGTTACAGACCTGCCATTGCAGATAGATTCCACAATTCCCGAGGTCATCGAAGCGGCTCTCAGGGTTTATAACGGCAAGGCTATCGTCAATTCTGTAAACGGCGAGGAAAAATCTCTTGAGACCATTCTGCCCATCGTACAAAAATACGGTGCGGCTGTTGTGGGACTGGCGCTTGATGAGAACGGTATCCCGAAAAAGGCTGAACAGCGCTTTGAGATTGCCAAGAAGATTATGAACAGAGCTATGTCTATGGGCATTCCCAAGCAGGATATTTTCATCGACTGTCTTACTCTTACCGCTTCCGCCGAGCAGGAGGGCGTTATGGAGACGGTCAATGCGCTTTACCGTGTAAAGCACGAGCTTGGGCTGAAAACCGTTCTCGGTGTATCGAACATCTCCTTCGGTCTGCCGAACCGTGAGCTTATAAACAGCAATTTCTTACAGATATGTCTTTCCCACGGACTTGATCTTCCTATCATAAATCCCAACATTCCTGCAATGACAGGTGCGGTAAGGGCGTACAAGCTGCTGACAAATATTGACAAAAACGCTGCGGAATTTATTGCGGCATATAACAATATGGCTCCCGCAGCTGCTCCGAAGCCTGCTTCGGGAGGACTGAACGTAAGCCCCGAGGGACTTCTCTTTGCGGTGCAGAACGGTCTGAAGCAGGACGGTGCTGAAATTACCGAAAAGCTTCTCGAGACCACCGATGCAATGACAATTGTTGACGAAATGCTTATCCCCGCTCTTGACAAGACAGGTGCGGATTTTGAGAGCGGACGTATTTTCCTGCCCCAGCTTATCCTGTCCGCAGGCGTTGCGCAGGCGGCTTTTGAGGTCATAAAGTCAAGGATAAGCAAGGACGGAAACTCCGTTTCAAAGGGCAAGGTCGTCCTTGCTACCGTTAAGGGCGATATCCACGACATCGGCAAGAACATCGTTAAGGTGCTACTTGAAAACTACGGCTACGAGGTCATCGACCTTGGACGTGATGTTGAGTATCAGACTGTGGCTGACGCTGCAATGCCCGATGATGTAAAGCTTGTGGGTCTTTCCGCTCTTATGACCACGACCCTCAAATCTATGGAGGAGACCATTGCGCTTCTGAGAAAGGTAAAGCCCAAGATAAAAATTGTTGTGGGCGGCGCTGTTCTCACCCCGGAATATGCCGAAAAGATCGGTGCGGATTTCTACGCAAAGGACGCAAAGGCAACCGTTGACGCTGCAAGACAGATATACGGTTAATACTAATAACCAATTAACCTATAGACAAATCCTCGGCTGAAATAAGCCCATTCTGCGTCAAGCTCCTTTGCCGG
>CAKSPU010000052.1 GCA_934486875.1 uncultured Oscillospiraceae bacterium | reverse complement strand
AAGCCCAGTCTAGGAAAGCGACCGCAGGCGGGCTTTGCGCCCGGCAAGGAAGTGTTGCTTTATAAAGCAACCTGACGACGAATGGGCTTATTTCAGCCGAGGATTTGTCTATAGGTTAATTGGTTATTAGTATTAATTATTCCTCAGTCTTTACAACCTTTATGCCGAGAATATCAAGGCTTTCATCATCGACCTTTGCGGGGCAGTCGCTCATAAGCTCGGAGGCATTCTGCACCTTGGGGAATGCGGTAACGTCACGGAGACTGTCAGCGCCGCACATTATCATTGCAAGACGGTCAAGACCGATGCCCATTCCTCCGTGGGGAGCTGCGCCGTACTTATACGCATCAACAAGGAAGCCGAACTTTGCCTGAATCTCCTCATCGGTGAGACCCAGGGACTCAAACATCTTCTGCTGGAGCTCATAATCCGTGATTCTGATAGAGCCGCTGGAAAGCTCTGTGCCGTTCAGAACAAGGTCATATGCCTTTGCAAATACCTTTTCGGGTGCGGTGTCAAGATACCGGAGGCACTCGTCCATAGGCATTGTGAAGGGGTGGTGCATTGCGTCCCAGTGCTGTGTTTCTTCATTCCACTCGAAGAACGGGAACTCGGTTATCCACAGGAAATTGAACATTCCCTCGGGAATAATGTCAAGCTGCTTGGCGGTTTTAAGTCTCAGTGCGCCGAGAGATGTGAGAACGGTGTTCTTCTTGTCGGCAATTATGAATACAACATCGCCCTTTTCTGCGCCTGCCTTTGCAAGGATAGCGTCAAGCTCGCCCTCGCCTAAGAATTTGCCGAAGGAGCAGTTGGGTGCGTCATCTACCCATCTGATATATGCGAGACCCTTTACGCCGATGCCCTTGACATATTCGGTGAGCTTGTCGATCTCTTTTCTTGTGAATGTGCCTGCGGCATTCTTTGCGGTGATGCAGCGGACTGTGCCGCCGTTTTCAATGGCAGATGTGAACACGCCGAAGCCACAGTTTTTAACGGTATCGGTAAGGTCGGTTATCTCCATTCCGAAACGTGTGTCGGGCTTGTCGGAGCCGTAGCGCTCCATAGCCTCGGTGTACTTCATTCTGGGCAGGGGAGTGGGGATATCCTTGTCAAGAACGTCCTTGAAAAGCCGTCTTACAAAGCCCTCAGCCATCTGCATAATGTCCTCGGTGTCTACAAAGGACATTTCAAGGTCTATCTGAGTAAATTCGGGCTGTCTGTCAGCTCTCAGGTCCTCGTCACGGAAGCAGCGGGCAAGCTGGATATAACGGTCATAGCCTGCGATCATAAGGAGCTGCTTGTATATCTGAGGGGACTGGGGGAGAGCGTAGAAGCTTCCGGGGTGAACACGGGAGGGAACGAGATAGTCACGTGCGCCCTCGGGTGTGGACTTTATCATCATAGGAGTTTCGATCTCTATAAAGCCGTTCTCGTAGAAATAATCACGGGCGGTCTTGGCGATCTTGCTGCGCATAATGATATTGTGCTGGAGAGGTCTTCTGCGGAGGTCAAGATAACGGTATTTGAGACGGAGCTCCTCGTTTGTGTTGGAGTTGTCAACTATCTCGAAAGGAGGTGTCTGAGCCTTTGCAAGAATACGGAGGTCGGTAACGTAAATTTCGATGCTTCCTGTCTTGATGTCGGCGTTCTTGCTCTCTCTTTCACGGACAACGCCCTTTGCCATAAGAACATATTCGGAGCGGCAGGAAGATGCCTTTTCAAAAACAGCTCTGTCGGTGCTGTCGTCAAATGCGAGCTGAACGATGCCCGTTCTGTCTCTCAGGTCGATAAAGACCAGGTTTCCGAGGTCTCTTGCTTTCTGAACATAGCCGCCTACAGTTACCTCGCTGCCGATGCCCTCGACCTCGCCGCAGTAATGTGTGCGCTTAAGTCCTTTCATATTGTCTGCCATTTTTATAAACTTCCTTTCAAAGTTAGATCAAAATTCCGCTGCCAGCATATCAGCTGTGTGGATATTCGCAAAATTGTTGATAAAGCTGCTGTCGAGGGCGATGACTGTTTCCTCGCCGCTCTTCATATTCTTAAGCCTTGCCTTACCCTCGGCAAGCTCGTTGTCGCCCAGTATCATTGAAAATGCGGAGCCTATTTTGTTCGCATACTTCATCTGAGCCTTGACACCTCTGCCCATAACGTCCCATTCGGCACGGTAGCCCTCGTCACGGAGCGACTTGACCAGAGATGCAGCCTTTATGCCAGCAGCTTCGCCCATTGAGCCGATGTAAATGTCGCATTCACGGGGAGAGATGAACTCGCAGCCCTGCTTTTCCATTGTCATTATAAGCCGTTCAAGACCCATTGCAAAGCCCAGAGCAGGGGTGGGATTTCCGCCCATTTCCTCGATAAGTCCGTCATATCTTCCGCCGCCGCAGACGGTTCCCTGTGCGCCGATAGAGGTGGTGATGAACTCGAAAACGGTTTTGGTGTAGTAGTCGAGACCTCTTACTATCTTGGGGTCAACGGAATACTTGATACCCATTTCGTCGAGATATTTTTTCAGAGTTTCAAAGTGCTCTTTGCACTCGTCGCAGAGGAAATCCACCATAAGGGGAGCGTCCCTGCCGATATCACGGCATATCTCGCTCTTGCAGTCAAGTATTCTCATAGGATTTTTTTCAAGCCTTGACTGACAGGTCGCACAGAGCTTGTCCTTATTGGGTTCAAAAAATTCTCTCAGCTTTTCATAATACTTTGCACGGCAGTGGGGGCAGCCGATAGAGTTGATGTGCAGCTCAATGTCCTTGAGACCTATCTTCTCGATTACGCTGTTTACCATAGATATCATTTCAGCGTCCGCAGCGGGAGATGCACTTCCGACCATTTCAGCGCCGAACTGATGAAATTCCCAGAGTCTGCCTGCCTGAGGCTTTTCGTGACGGAAGCAGGAGAGAATGTAGAAAACCTTCTGGGGCAGAGCTTCATTCAGCAGACCGTTCTGCAAAACGGCTCTGATGGTGCCTGCCGTGCCCTCGGGACGGAGAGTGAACCTGCTCTCTCTGCCCATAACGGTGAACATTTCCTTCTGAACAACGTCGGTCGTTTCGCCCACGGAGCGGACGAAAAGCTCGGTGTTTTCAAATGTGGGGATACGGATCTCTTTGAATCCGTAATTTTCGGCAACATCTGCGGCTACGCTTTCCACAGTCTGCCATTTGTGAACGTCGGCGGGAACAACGTCCTCCATTCCCTTGATCCTTGTGGTAATAAGCTCCATAATTCTATCCTTTCATAATAATATTTTTGCAAACAAAAAAGCCGTCGCCGAATGATAACATTCGGGACGACTGTAGATCGTGGTGCCACCCGTATTTGCACGGTCAGACCGTGCCTTTTATCCTTTAACGCAGAAATACGTCGGAAATTATTATCTTTCCGCAGCTCTTCGGTTGTCGTTCACGGCAGCTGCTCTGAGCGTTTTCAGCAAACACGCCCTCTCTGAAAGAACATCTGCGGCTAATCTTCCGAGTCAAAGCCTTTGACAGCTATTACGCATATTATTATACAGCATTTTCCGCTCTTTGTCAAGGGCGGAAAAGAAATTTCATCAGTCAACGGGATTGAGAAGCTGTCTCCAGTCAAGGTCGCCTCTTTCAAGGGCGTGGATAAGAGCTTCGGCAGTGGCTATGTTTGTTGCGACGGGAATGTTGTGAACATCGCAGAGTCTGAGAAGATTCATTTCATTGGGCTCGTGGGGCTTGGGCGAAAGAGGGTCTCTGAAAAACAGAAGAAGGTCGATCTCGTTGCAGGAGATACGTGCGCTTATCTGCTGGTCGCCGCCCTGTGAACCGCTGAGATAACGCTGGATATTGAGTCCTGTCGCCTGAGCAACCATTTTTCCTGTGGTGCCTGTGGCGCAGAGATTGTGTCTTGATAAAATGCCGCAGTAGGCAATGCAGAACTGAACGAGCAGCTCTTTCTTTGAATCGTGTGCTATGAGTGCAATATTCATTTCAAATCATTCCTTTCCCTTTAAACTTCACTTATCTTACTGAAGAAGAACCTTGAAGCTGAGAGGAACGTCCTCACCCTTGATTCTCTTTGAAATTGCGTCGAATGCCTTGAATGCAAGTGATGTTGAAGGCAGGGGCTCGCCTCTTGATGTGGCGATGACAACTGCGTCATCATCGGGGATAACGCCGATGAGCTGAACGCCTACGGTGTCGATTATTTCGTCAAGGTCAACGATAAGGTCAGCCTTGAAGAGGTCGGGATTTACCTTGTTGATGATAAGGCGCTGCTTCTTGTTTCCTCTCTTGTAGAACTCGTCGGACATTGTGCGTGCGTCTCTTACGCAGACAGGGTCGGGAGTTGTGTTGATGAGGATAAGGTCGGACTGCTCAACTACGTCGAATACACTTGCATTGGTACCGGCGGAGGTATCAACGATTATGTACTCGTAATACTTTCTCATTTCCTGGCAGATGTTCTTGATAGTTTCCGCATCGACCTTTGCGAAGGGATCCTCGGGAGCACAGACGATGCTGAGGTTGGTGGCGATCTTTACCTGTGTGGTAGCTTTGTAGATGTCGCACTCGCCCTTTAAAACGCTGCCCAGGTCGTATTTAATGTCATCTTTAACGCCAAGCATAATGTCAAGGCATCTGAGACCGAAGTCAAGCTCTATAATAAGTGTTCTGTGACCCTGCTTTGCCAATGCAAAACCAAGCTCGGAGCAGATTGAGGATTTGCCGGTGCCGCCCTTACCGGAAGTTATTGCAATAATTTTAGACATAGAGGCTCCATTTCTCCGCAGTTGTGGAATAGACGGTTATGCACCTGCTGCCCTGTACTGCGGTTAGGACAGCACTGTTTTGCAAAAAAACAGCTTGTCTGCTGTGAGCAAGGCTTATAGCAGACAATGAGCGCAGACCTATTACTATTATTGTACCATAAAATCAGAAAAAGTCAAAGGCTTTTTGCCCAATTTGCACAATTTCGTTATCTTGTTATTATTCAAAATATATTCTTTGTACATTTTATACAAAATGATACTTCAAAAGATAATTTATAAAAAATTCATATTTGCAGGCGGTCACATTGCCATAAAATGCCTGAGATCTTCCGTCGAAAATCTTAACTCTTCCTTAACGGCATCGGCTTCAAGGACAAGATATCCGTTATCCCACTTCTTGAAATCAATGTCCTCAAGAGTGTCATTTTCATAATTCGGGTCAATGATATTGTGAACAGTGACAAGCTTTTTCGGCTCGGAGAGGGGGGAGGTCATATCAAGGAGAGCCGTATCATAGGGTGCAGCCCAGAAGCAGCCCCCCGCAGCGGCTATATTGTTCTCACGGCAGTAATGAAAATCGGTCATTATAAAGGACTCACCCATAAATTTGCCGTCGGCGGCACTGCCCCTCGGAATGTAATGGAGCTCCTTTCTGTCGGACAGCCGCAGGACGCTGTAGCCGTAAAGGACCTCTTTATAAATAAAGTAAAGCCTGCTGTCGGAGTGGGCGAAAATTGCGGAAAAGTCGGTGAAATCGTGGCTGTCGGCTATCTGCCAGCTGTGGAGCTTTGTGCCGTCGGGGGAGAGAAGGGACTGTTCATAAGCGGTTTTGCTTATGTTGCCCTGCTTTTTTAATATATATTCAGTGCTCAGAAGAAAAAATCCCGCATCGAGGGGAATTTTTTCTGTTCCGCATTTGTTTTCGGGTACGATGATCCCGCTCAGATAATCATTTCTTTGGGACTGATATTCTTTTGTATAATAAATATTTTCAAAGCTTGTCATTGTTTCACTTCCTTGTTTTTGTATTATAGCACAACTCCCGAAAAAGTGCAACAGGAATAAAATTAAGGTTGACAAACAAAATAAATGTGTTATAATTTTCTTAATATAATATATAGTATCGGAGGACACTGAAATGAAATTATCAGAGCTTGAAAGCAATATCGGCACAGCTTTTCCGCAAAAGTGGCACAGTATCTATGAAACGGGGGCAATGGAGTGGCTTGAATTGTCACAGCCCGAATTCTGGGAGAACAGGCAGAGATACATTAATGACCCGAGTGCCTTTCTGATGCTTGACTGCGATTGTGAACCGATATTTTTTAATGAGATAAGTGAATATCTCGGTGAACTTAATGAATGGCTTTTGTGGAAAAATAACAGTGACGGTTCTGTGCTGAATGAAGATGTAAAACTGATACCCTTTGCAAAAATGGGAACGGGGGATATTTACTGCTTTGTTTGCACTGCCAAAGCTTCCGAGCCGAGTGTGGCTCTTGTGCTTCACGATGACTGTGATACACCTGAGATCATTGCCGATTCCTTTGATGATTTTCTTTATACTGCAATGCTTGGTGCGGCTGCGTGCGGTGAAAATACTGAGGGGGAACATTGGAAAGCACATCTGGAGTATCTTTCGGATAAAAATAAAGCAAGACTTTTGGGAAGAAGTCCCAAAGAGCTTGCAGACGAATTTGAAAGCATGAGGTTTAAAAAGGCTGATATTTTCCGATAAAAAACAGGCATAGCTCCGTTGATATGCGAAGCTATGCCTGTTTTGTTTTTGGGGTGAAATCATTTCAACTCATTGATAACATCGGACATATCGTAAAGTCCTGCGCTCTGTGCTGCAAGGAAAACAGCGGCATTCACAGCGCCCACTGCAAAAACTTCCTTTGATGCGGCGGAGTGGGAAAGGGTTATCACTTCGTCTCTGCCTGCAAAGATGATATCGTGCTCGCCCACAATTGTGCCGCCACGGATAGAGTGCATACCTATCTCGTACTTCTCACGCTTCATTCTGTGAGCGTGGCGGTCATATTCAAAGTGGTACTTGTCATCGAGAACGCTGTTTATTGCGTTGCCAAGCATAATTGCTGTTCCGCTGGGAGCGTCTATCTTCTGATTGTGATGCTTTTCCACTATCTCAATGTCAAACTGTCCTCCGAGAAGCTTTGCGGCTGTTTTTGCAAGGCTTGCAAGGAGATTGATGCCGAGGGACATATTGAACGAGAAGAAAATGGGCACCTGCTCTGCCGCTGATCTTATCTTTGCTATCTGCTCATCGGAGAAGCCTGTGGTGGCGATAACTGCGGGTGTTCCTGTTGAAAGACAGTATTCAAGAAGATCGTCAAGGGCTGAGGGGTGAGAGAAATCTATTATGACATCGGGCTTTTCGGGAAGCAGGGAAGGCTCGTAAACAATGGGATATTTGCCGTTTTCGGCGGTGTTGTGGTCAATTCCGCTGATAACTGTGCAGTCATCACGCTCTTCTATGATAGAGGTGATAACGTGACCCATTCTGCCGTTTGCACCTGTGATGGTGACTTTTATCATATTTAACATTCCTTTCGCAAAAACTTTGAGATATTACAAAACGGGCGGCTGAGCCGAATGTGCCGCCGCCCCATTAAAATTACTTGATAAGACCTGCTTCTCTGAGAGCTGCCGCAAGAGCTTCCTTCTTAGCGTCCTCCATCTCATAGAGGGGGAGACGGCAGGGACCTGCGTCAATGCCCATCATATTGAGGGCTTCCTTTACGGGAATGGGGTTAACGTCAACGAAGAGGGCATTTGCAAGGTGAAGTGACTTTGCTGCGAGCTTTGCAGCTTCTGCGCAGTTGTTGTCGAGACAAAGCTGTGCAATTTCGTGGGTGAGCTTGGGGGCAACATTTGAAAGAACGGAGATAACGCCCTTTCCGCCGAGAGCCATAATAGGCACGATCTGGTCATCATTGCCGCTGTAAACGTCAAGCTTGTCGCCGCACTCGGCAATGAGCTTTGCAATAGCGGAGATGTTGCCGCTGGCTTCCTTTGCCGCTGCGATGTTCTTGTGCTCGGCAAGGGTCTTGTATGTGTCGAGAGAAATGTTCACGCCTGTTCTGGAGGGAACATTGTAGAGGATAATGGGGATATTTACAGCGTCTGCGATTGCTGTGTAGTGAGCCACAAGTCCTCTCTGGGAGGTCTTGTTGTAGTAGGGGGTAACAACGAGAAGTCCGTCAGCGCCCATTGCCTCAGCGTCCTTGGAAAGCTCGATCGCATAAGCGGTATCGTTGCTTCCTGTGCCTGCGATAACGGGTATTCTCTTGTTTACCTTTTCAATCGTGTAGCGAATGCATTCTCTGTGCTCGTCATCGCTGAGGGTGGAGCTTTCGCCTGTGGTCCCGCAGATGATTATTGCGTCTGTGCCGCCTGCTATCTGCATTTCGATAAGCTCGCCGAGAGCGGCATAATTAACAGTGCCGTCATCGTTCATAGGAGTGATGATAGCTACGCCTGCACCTGTAAAAACAGTGTTTTTCATAAAATCAATCCTTTCGTAGGTCGAGTGTGTATGTGAGCCATTCGGGGTCGGCAGAACCGCCTATGCTGTGATAGAATTTCTGTGCAGAGGTATTCCAGTTAAGGCACTTCCATTCGATTTTTATGCACTGAAGCTCTTTTGCGGTACGTATTATCTCATCAAAAAGCTTTCTGCCGAGACCATTGCCCCTGAAGCTTTCTTCAATGTAGATATCCTCAATGTAGAGAACACGCTTTCCCGAAAATGTGGCAAGTCTGTAGATGCTGTATACAGCCATTCCCACGGCTTTTCCGTCCGCTTCGGCAATGATGCCGAGAAGCCCGTTCGGCTCTTTCATCATTGCGGCGACGCTTTCGGGTGTGGCTGTGCATTTATCCGACATTTTTTCGTACTCCGCCAGACTGTAAATGAGCCTTGAAAGCTCGGGGGCATC
Organism: uncultured Oscillospiraceae bacterium; assembly: GCA_934486875.1. Taxonomy (GTDB): domain Bacteria; phylum Bacillota; class Clostridia; order Oscillospirales; family Ruminococcaceae; genus Huintestinicola. The sequence goes on along the minus strand of CAKSPU010000052.1, from coordinate 7,079 downwards.
GGCGATATCCGCACGTCTTACGGTAATATCCGCTGTATTCATCAGTCAAAATAGCCCTTTGCTGCGAGGAGCTCAGCCATAAGAACTGCGCCGCCTGCGGCACCTCTGAGGGTGTTGTGGGAAAGGCATACGAACTTGTAGTCCCAGATGATGTCGTCTCTCAGACGGCCGATGGAAATTGCCATACCGTTTTCAAGGTTTCTGTCAAGCTTTGCCTGAGGACGGTTATCCTCCTCAAAGTAGTGGAGGAACTGCTTGGGTGCGGAGGGGAGCTCCAGCTCCTGAGGAACGCCGCTGTAATTTTTCCAGGCGCTGATTACCTCTTCCTTTGTGGGCTTCTTGTCGAACTGAACGAAAATTGCTGCTGTATGACCGTCGGAAACGGGAACTCTCAGGCACTGCGAGGAGATCTTGGGACCATCTGCATTGACGATCTTATTGCCCTCGATGTGACCCCAGATCTTAAGGGGCTCCTGCTCGGACTTTTCTTCTTCGCCGCCGATGTAGGGGATAACGTTGTCGATTATCTCGGGCATTGTCTCAAAGGTCTTGCCTGCGCCTGAGATAGCCTGATATGTGCATACCATTGCCTGCTTGATTCCGTATGTATCCTTAAGGGCATTGAGAGCGGGAACGTAGCTCTGGAGCGAGCAGTTGGACTTTACTGCGATAAATCCACGCTTTGTTCCGAGTCTTTCTCTCTGAGCCTTGATTATTTCGATGTGCTCGGGGTTTATCTCAGGTACAACCATTGGAACGTCGGGAGTAGCTCTGTGAGCGGAGTTGTTGGAAACAACGGGGCACTCTGCCTTTGCATAGCGCTCTTCAAGTGCCTTTATCTCGTCCTTCTTCATATCGACTGCGCAGAAAACGAAGTCTACCTGAGAAGCTATCTTTTCGATATCGGCTGTTGCGTCCATAACGATCATATCTCTGAACTTTTCGGGGATAGGCTGCTTCATTGCCCACTTTGCGCCTACTGCGTCCTCATAGCGCTTGCCTGCGCTTCTGGGAGATGCTGCGAGCACCTTTACATTGAACCAGGGGTGCTCTGCAAGGAGGAGGGAAAAACGCTGTCCCACCATACCCGTTGCTCCGATAATACCAACATTATACTGCTTCATCTGAAATACTCCTTTATTATTTAATAAAATTTTACAGAGAAATAAAAAAAATCGGTTGAAAACCGATCCATCATAGTGTATAATATAATGAAAGTGCCTGCACAAACAGTGTAGCCTGTTATTGCCCCGTATTTACGGCACGATAGCACTCCATCACATCTGCTATGATGACAATCGCATACCTTTTCGGCATACGCTCAGCGGTGAAAGCTCCGCAACTCCCAAAGCTTCGGCAGTATCGCCTTTTCCCGAACATCAACGGCTGCGGTGCCTGCGGACGGGTACTCATCTTTACTGCGCCTCTATCAGTTTATCAAGGTTAATTATATAATATGTTTATGCTTTTGTCAATACCTGTTTGTAAATTTTTTGCCGTATCACGGAGTTTTTTGTACATACACATTTGAAAGGAAGCTGTCAGAATTGAAAAATATCGAGTATGATCTTGCCGCTGCGGGAAGCAGGGAAGAGTTTGAAAAATTCGTTTCGGAAAATATTGCGGGAAAGAGTGACATCTGCGTTCACCTTAAAAATTTTTCAGATGCTCCCGACTGGGCGAAAAAATGCGCCGCAGAGCTTGAAAAAATGCCTGAGATAAAGGTGGACACCGAGCTTGACATCAGCACGATGAAGCGCTCGGATTTCCGGTACGATCTCCCCGAGGAGCTTATTGCCCAGACCCCTGCGGAGCCCAGAAATTCATCAAGGCTTATGTGCGTTGACAGGGAGAGCGGGGCGATCTCCCACGACCGCTTTTATAATTTATGCAGTCATCTTAAAAAAGGTGATTTGCTCGTTATGAATGATTCGAGAGTTCTGCCCGCCCGTCTGTACGGCGAAAAGGAGGGCACGGGCTCATTCATCGAATTTCTGCTTCTTGAACAGAAAGGCGACAAGGTGTGGGAAATTCTTGTGCGCCCCGGAAAAAAGGCGAAGCCCGGAACGAAATTTTCTTTCGGAAACGGCAGGCTGAGGGCTGAGATACTTGAAACTGTTGAGGGCGGCAACCGCATTGCGAAATTTGAGTGCCAGGGCAATTTCTTTACCGCTCTTGAAGATGTGGGACAGATGCCCCTGCCGCCTTATATCACGAAAAAGCTGGAGGACAAGGAGCGTTATCAGACCGTTTATTCCCACGAGCTTGGCTCTGCGGCTGCACCAACGGCAGGACTTCATTTTACAAAGGAAATGATAGAAGAGCTGCACCAAAAGGGCATAAACACGGCGTTTGTGACCCTGCACGTTGGTCTCGGAACATTCCGTCCCGTTAAGGAGGACGAGGTGAAGGAGCACAAGATGCACTCCGAGCATTATCATCTTCCTGCGGAGACTGCGGAGCTTATAAACAGGACAAAGGCTGAGGGCGGACGTGTTATCGCCGTGGGTACCACCTCCTGCCGGACCCTTGAAAGCGTTGCGAGCTTCAATAACGGCGAGATAAAGGAAGCCGAGGGCTACACGGATATTTTTATTTATCCCGGCTACAAATTCAAGGTGCTTGACGGACTTATCACCAACTTCCACCTGCCCGAAAGCACGCTCATTATGCTTGTTTCCGCTTTTATGGGCTATGACAACACGATGAACGCCTACAGGACTGCGGTGGAGGAAAAGTACAGATTTTTCAGCTTCGGTGACGCTATGCTGATACTTTAAAAAGGAATTTTGTCAAATGATTTTTTTCATATTAAAGGCAATTTTATTTGGAAGAAAATGTACCGGTATTGTGACGGGATATGAGATGCGCAGAACTTACAGGGGCGTTGATTATTACCGTTACATCGTTACCGTAAATTCTGACAAAAAATATATTTCGGCTGAGAATTTGGCTGTATATGACGGGAGAAAGCCTACAAAGCATTTAAACTGTGAGGTCGATGTTTATTGCTGTGATGACAGCAGGGTATGCACCTTGCATTCGCTGCGTGAAGCGGTAATGTTTCTTGCATTGATACTGCTTTTGCTGATGCTCATTATGATATTCGGCGTTTTGTTAAAATAAATTTATAAAAAGGAATCAACATCTATGTACACACTTATAAAAACAAACGGAAAAGCCCGCAGGGGAAAGTTTGACACCGTTCACGGCAGCTTTCAGACTCCCTGCTTTATGAACGTTGGAACTGCTGCGGCTATCAAGGGTGGCATTTCTTCTATCGACCTTAAAAATGAACTGAAATGCCAGGTGGAGCTGTGCAACACTTATCACCTCCACGTGCGCCCCGGCGACAAGATCGTAAGGCAAATGGGCGGTCTGCACAGGTTTATGAACTGGGATAAGCCTATTCTTACCGACAGCGGCGGATTTCAGGTTTTCTCCCTTGCAAAGCTCCGCAAGATAAAGGAAGAGGGCGTTTATTTCAATTCCCACGTTGACGGACGGAGAATTTTTATGGGCCCCGAGGAGTCTATGCAGATACAGTCAAATCTCGGCTCCACTATCGCTATGGCATTTGACGAGTGCGTGGACAACCATATGGCGCAGCTGACCCCCGATATGGACGGGGAGACCAAGAAAAAGATAATCCAGAAGGCATACAGCTACACAAAAAATTCCTGTGACAGGACTGTTCGCTGGCTGGTAAGATGCAAGGCGGAAATGGAAAGACTTAATTCTCTGCCCGATACTATTAATAAGCATCAGCTCCTTTTCGGCATTAATCAGGGCTCGGTTTTTGAGGATCTGAGAATAAAGCATATGGAGGAGATCGCCAAGCTTGATATGGACGGCTATGCTGTAGGCGGTCTGGCTGTGGGCGAGCCTACTGAGGAGATGTACCGTATTCTTGATTCGGTAGTGCCTGTTATGCCCGAAAATAAAATAAGGTATCTTATGGGCGTGGGCACCCCCTCCAACATTATTGAGGGCGTTGCAAGGGGCATTGACCTTTTTGACTGCGTTATGCCCAGCAGAAATGCCCGCCACGCTACTATATTTACGTGGAATGGCATTATGCACGCTACGAACAAGTGCTATGAGACCGATTCCCGCCCTCTTGACCCCGAATGCGACTGCCCCACCTGCCGCAATTTCACCCGTGCATATATCCGTCATCTGTTCAAGGCGGACGAGCAGCTTGCGGGCAGGCTTGCGGTGGCTCACAATCTTTATTTCTACAATACTCTTATGGAAAAGATAAGAGATGCGCTTGATAATGACAGGTTTGATGAGTTCAGGGCAAAGTATTCAGCGCTCCTTGCGTCGAAGCTTGAAGATTGATGTTGACATTTGTAAAATATTGCGGTGATGTTCATCAAAATTCTTAAACAGTTCACAAAAAAGACTGAAAATCACTCCCATAATGTGGTAATATAATAGTTGCGACAGGAAATATCCGGAAAGGAATTTTATGTATAAGCTTGTTATTTTTGACCTTGACGGCACGCTTGTAAACTCTCTTGAGGACTTGGGCAATGCCTGCAACAGTGCTCTTGAAAGGTTCGGCTACCCCACTCACCCTATGGACAGCTTCCGCTATTTCGTTGGTGACGGCGTTCCTATGCTTATCCGCCGTGCGCTTCCCGAAAACGAGAGGAGCGAGGAGAATATCGCAAGGGTCAAGGCTGTTTTTGACGGGATATACGGCAGAAATTACAATGTATGCACCCGACCTTATGACGGAATAGCGGAGCTTCTTGACAAACTCAAGGCTGAGGGCATTCTCATTGCGGTGGCTTCAAACAAGCCCGACAATTTCACTCAGACTATCGTAACAAGTATGTTCGGGGACACTTTTTCATATGTTTCGGGCAAAAAGGAGGGCTTTGAGAAAAAACCCGACCCTCAGATCGCTCTTCATATTATGGAAAAGCTCGGCGTTTCTCCGAAAGACGTGCTTTTTGCGGGGGATTCCTCCGTTGATATGCAGACGGCTCACAATGCGGGCTGCGACTGCATCGGCTGTGTATGGGGATTCCGCACTTTGCAGGAGCTTACTGACAACAAGGCAACTTATATTGCAAATTCGCCCGAGGATATTTTTGAAGCTGCACTAAAAAAATAATTTTATCTCATATATATCCCGGATCTTTTTCAAGGGTATGACGAGGTATCTGACGGAGGTTCGCTTATGAACGTACAGGATATCCATATGCAGTACATCGAGGAAGGCTTTGACGAAAACGGTGTCATCAATAAATTTGACCTGAGACTTCCCGAAAATTTCAGCTACGCTTACGATATTATCGACAGGATCGCAGAGATCGAGCCTGACAGACGGGCTATGATATGGTGCGACGATGAGGGCAGGGAGAGGATCTTCAGCTATGGGGAGCTGTCCTTGCTTTCAAACCGTGCGGCGAATATGCTCCTTGACCTTGGAATTAAGAAGGGCGAGAGAGTTATGACCGTTCTTAAGCGCCACTGGCAGATGTGGATAGTTACCTTTGCTCTTGAAAAGATAGGCGCTATTCTTATTCCCGCTACAAATCAGCTTAAGAAAAAGGATTATATTTACCGTTTCAGAGAGGGCGATATTGACCACATCATCGCTACAGGTGACGGAGATGTGTGCGAAAATATCGAAGCTGCCTGCGCTGAATGCCCCCTTAAGCTGAAATTTATCGTAAAGGGACACCGTGAGGGTTGGATATCCTTTGATGACAAGCTTGAGGGCTATTCGGACAAGCGTGAAAGGATCGCAACGAATGTTGATGACGACTGCCTGATGTTTTTCTCCTCAGGCACTACGGGATACCCCAAAATGGTCATTCATTCCCACAGATACAGCGTTTCTCATATACCCACGGCGAAATACTGGCATCATCTTAATAAGGACAGCCTGCATCTGACCATTTCGGAGAGCGGCTGGGGCAAGTTTTTCTGGGGCAAGATCTACGGTCAGATGGCGCTTGCTGCTACGGTTATGACCTATGATTTCACCAGATTTGTGCCCGGTGATGTGCTTCATATTATTGAAAAATACAAGGTTACGAGCCTTTGCTGCCCGCCTACGATGTACCGCTTCTTTATCAAGGAGGGTATGGGCGGTTATGACCTTTCATCGCTTGAATACGCCACCACTGCGGGCGAGGCGCTCAATGCGGAGGTGTATGACAGGTTCAAGGAGATGACGGGACTTTGCCTTATGGAGGGCTTCGGTCAGACGGAGACAACTCTTCTTATCGGAAATCCCTATAAGTCCGTATCACGTTCGGGTTCAATGGGCAAGGCTATGCCTTTGTTTGATGTTGTTATTGCGGACACTGAGGGTAATGAGGTGGCTGACGGAACAACAGGTGAGATATGCGTAAGGCTTAAAGAGGGCATTAACAACGGTCTGTTCAAGGGATATTATAATAATCCCGCTGCCAATGAAAAGGCTTTCGCATACGGACTTTACCACACGGGAGATACCGCTTACAGGGACAGTGACGGGTATTTCTGGTATGTGGGAAGGATCGATGATGTTATAAAGTCGTCAGGCTACAGGATAGGTCCCTTTGAGATAGAGTCTATCCTTATGGAGCACCCTGCGGTGCTGGAGGCGGCTATTACGGCGGCTCCCGACCCCATAAGAGGTCAGGTGGTCAAGGCTACCATTGTGCTTACGAGAGAATACAGGGGCAGGGGAGATGCTGCACTTGTCAAGGAGATACAGAATTACGTTAAGGAGAATACCGCTCCTTACAAGTACCCGAGAATAATTGAATTTGTTGACGAGCTCCCAAAGACTATCAGCGGAAAGATACGCAGGGTAGAGATAAGGGAAAATGACGGAATAAAATAAGAATTGATATGCCCGCTTTCGGAAATTTTTCGGAGGCGGGTGTTTTGGTATAGATGTGATTTTGAGATGATAAATATAAATAGGGTTAAATATGGAATAATAGTGTACATAGATGTTGAATAATGGCAGGCAATGGTTGTACAAAATTGCCAAACCTAAAAAACCTGTCGAAAAAGTATTGACAGGGGAGAAAAAGTGTGGTAATATAATAAAGCTGTCGGTGATA
>CAKSPU010000051.1 GCA_934486875.1 uncultured Oscillospiraceae bacterium | reverse complement strand
CCTTTTTACATACCCAAGCAAACTTACCCTCCAAAACGTTCCGGTGGAACGTTTTGGACAAAGCAACTCCCCCAAGCTTTTTGTACAGTTTGTACAAGACCGATATCTTTTTCGACAGACTGAAAACCCTGACCGTTTAGCGGTCAGGTTTTTTTTGCGTGACTACAATTACAAATAAAAAAGCTCCTCCGCCGAAACGGAGAAGCCATAAATTGTATCAATTACTTAAGTACATAAACATTAACAGGCTTGTTGCCCCACTGAATGCAGTCATCATACTCATTCATAAAGAGGTCAACGATGATATGTCCCTTGCGGACGGAATAGCCTGTGTCGGCAGCAATGGCATAGCCATACACCTCGCCGTCCTCAGCAACTATGTAAAGCTCCGAGCCGTAGGGGATAACGTCGGGGTCAACCGCAACATAGCCCTGAAATACAGCCTTGCCTGTGGACATAAGAGCATCGGGGTCAGCGGTATATGCGCAGGCATTTCCTGTGAGAACATTCACATACTCTGTAGGAACACCGTTTTCATCAAAGGAAAGCCACTCGGGAACATCAAGAAGTGATACAGCGTCCTCTTCGGGAGCAGTGTTCTCATCATCGAGAGCGATGTCCTCGGGGATATCGCTTTCGTCCTCAGCTGCTTCATCAGCATCATCGGGAGCAGCCATAAGAACAACGGGAGCTGCCTCTTCTGCTTCAATTAAAGCAACAGCTTCTTCGCCGTCAGCAACTTCATTATTCACATCAAGGTCAAGAGCGGAGGAAAGTCCGTTTCCGTCATCATCGCCGTCAGCCGCAGAACTGCGAACGGCAACGCTTTCAGTGCTTTCTTCAGCTTCGCAAGCTGTGTCGTCAGCTTCATCAGCTTCCTGCTCCTCAGCTTCATTCCCGGAAACCTCTTCATCGGAGAGGTCTGCTTTTGTCTCAGCAGCTTCTTCAGTGCTTTCGGTATCTTCGGAAGCTTCCTCGGCAACCTCAACGGCTTCATCGGCAGGAGCAGCTTCTTCAATATTGGAAACTGCTTCAGTCTCATCAGCCTTTTCGGCTTCGGACTCTATCATTTCAATGTCCTCTTCGGAGAGATATTCCATATCGTGGGAATATGTTCTCTTAACGGACTTTTCAGTCTTTTCCGCAATGCTTGCCGAGGTCTCCTCGGGAATAACATCGGTTTCAAGGCTTACTGTTGAAATATCATCACTGTTTATACCGCCGATGACTGCAAGCGCCGCAATACCTGCTGTGACCGCACCCGCTGCCATACAGCCTCTTATTCCTGAAGCTCTGAGCTTTTCGGAAACTATCTGTTTAAATTTGCTTATCATAAAAAATCTCCCTGACAGCTTTTCAAATTAACCGAATGCTGTCGCTTTTTGTATTACCACCTTTTAACCTGCCGAATAATACGGAAAGTTTAACCAAGCTTCTGAAAGCTCCCGCCCTATGCTTTTGAAAAAGTTCAAATCATTTCAAAAGGTTTCAAAACGGTTACAAATCAGAATGTACTTGTAATTATACCGTAATTTCTTCTTTGTGTCAAAGAAAAATAATGCCCTCAAATTGTGCAAGATGACTATAAATTGTTGATTACATTCATAAAATGTGCGATTTCAAGGGCGTATTAAGGCTTATAAGAACAAACGAGCCGTATTTTTTGGGCATTTAGCCAAAAATCAAGTTTTACACCTTTACAGGGCGTTTTTTTACAAAAAGTATAACCATAATTGTAAACTTTGATAACCAGATATACATACACTTTAACTTTCATATCCCATTGTCTTAGCATATTCAAGTGATAATTACCATATACACAGGCTTTGACTTGTGCATACTGCCGAAAATTTTGATTTTTAGAGTCATAAAGGATATTTTCTCATATAAAACGTTTGAAACTTGCCTGTCCGCTCTTGAAAAATCCGTTTAAAAAGTATATAATAGTATCTGTCAGATAAATCAACCCACCTTTATACTATTATTATAGTATAATAAGCGAAAGGAAGGATCTTATGAAAAACGAAATGCACCGCCCCGACGCAAGGACAATGATACGCACAGCTGTTCCCATTGTAACAGCACTCTTTCTCTTCCTTGTTTCCGCAGGCTACATCGCATACAGAATGATAAGCAACTATAATTACAACGAGCGCTGGAAAGATTACGACGAGTGCGGTCTTAGCTGATTGGCGGAAAATATATGTACATTTATAATGCAAAAATAATCACAATGGACGAAAATGGCACTGTCATAGAAAGCGGCTATGTTAAAACCGAGAGCGGCATCATTGCCGAAGTATCGCAGGGTACGCCACCGGATCTCTCCGACAGCGACATAAATGCAGGGGGCAATATCCTTATGCCGGGTTTTGTGGATATCCACACCCATATGGGCTTTATCGGTGACGGCGCAGGTGAGGAGGGCATTGACGTTAACGAGGGCAGCGACCCTGTTATGCCCCAGCTCCGTGCTGTTGACGGCATAAATTTCCGTGACGGATATTTTGCCGATGCGGTAAAGGCAGGGGTCACATCTGTTGTTACGGGTGTGGGCTCACTCAATCCCATTGGCGGCGATATGATAGCCCTCAAAACCGCAGGAAGATGCCTTGATGATGCTTTGATATGCCGTTCGGGTATCAAATTCGCTCTTGGCGAGAACCCGAAGTCATATTATACCGAGCGTGACGAAGCCCCCCAGACCCGTATGGCGACAGCCGCACTTATCCGTGAAGCCCTTGAAAAAGCAAAGCGCTACAAGGAACAGCTTGACAGTGCGGAGGAGCCCGAGGACAGACCCGATTACGATATCAAATGCGAAGCACTGATACCTCTGCTGAATGGTGAGCTGAAAGCCCATTTTCACTGCCACAGAGCCGATGATATAATGACAGCTCTGAGAATATGCAGGGAATTTGACCTTACCCCTCTCCTTATCCACTGCACCGAGGGTCATCTCATTGCAGATATACTTGGGGAAAAGGGTGCAGAAGCCGTGGTAGGTCCCATAATCTGCGACAGGGGAAAGCCCGAGCTTGCCAATGCATCTCTTGAAAATGCCGCCAAGCTCAGTGCTGCGGGGGTACGGCTTGCAATATGCACCGACCACCCCGAAACACCCATAAATTTCCTCACCGCAGGAGCGGCATACTGCCACAAATACGGTCTCCCGAAGGACACTGCTCTCAGAGCCCTTACCTCCACAGCCGCAGAGCTTGGCGGCTTCGGTGATAAAACAGGCTCCGTGACCGCAGGCAAAGATGCCGACCTTATAATCCTTGACGGCGACCCCTTTGAGATAAAGACAAACGTCCTTATGACTATGATAAACGGAAAAGTACATTACGAAAGGAACTGAACCAATGTCTGTCAAAATAAAAAGATTTGCGGCAGGGATATGTGCCCTTGCAATGACCGCTTCAATGCTCACAGCCTGCGGAAATTCCGACACACCTGCCGATGCCGATACAACGGCTGACGCATCGGCACAGGGCAATTCGTCCGATGATACCGCTTCTGAAAAGACCGATGACGGAATAAACGCAGTTTTCGGCGATATCAGAACGGAATACAACGAAAATCTTGACCTGTCCGATTATCCCCTCACCGCCTCCGAAGTACCCTCAGATTTCACAATGACCGTTGAAGCCGAAAGCGGCGAGCTTATCGGTTCAGCTGCAAAGCACGATCTCCCCGAAGCATCGGGCGGTGCATTCGTAAACGGTGTCAACCTTGAGGGCGACGAGCTGAAAATGACCGCTGAGATACCCTACAGCGGCTTCTATGACCTGAATTTCCAGACAATGGGCAGTGCGGGCAGAGTTAATAATGTCCTCGTTGATGATATGAAGGTTGGCGACATCACCACAAATTCTCCCGAATTTTTCGGTGATACCCCCCTCGATTATATCTACCTTGATGCGGGAACACACACTATTTCCATAACACCGAGCTGGGGATATATCGACATCGACTGCCTTATCATCTCCGCAGCCGCAAACCCCGTGACTGAGGATACATACAAGGTAACATCGCCCCTTTCCAATCCCAACGCAGACGAGCCCACACGGAGACTTTACAAATTCCTCTGCGATGTTTACGGAAAATATTCCCTTGCGGGACAGTATGCCGACAAGGGCAGAGAGTCCTCCGAGTATGAAAAGATAACCGCAAAGACAGGCAAGACCTTTGCCGTTCTCGGACTTGACGTAAGCAACTACAGCCTTGGCAGCAAGGCTCACGGCTCCGAATCAAGAACCATTGAGTATGCATATGACTGGTACAAGAACGCAGGGGGCATCGTTCAGCTCTGCTGGCACTGGACATCTCCCGATGAATATGCCGTAAACAGCGGCGATAATCCTTGGTACAGCTCATTCTACAAGGAGGGCTCAAAGCTTGACCTTGACAAGATAATGAACGGCGAGGACGAAGCAGGCTATCAGCTCCTTATGGACGATATCGACAATATGTCCGAGCAGCTTGCCCGTCTCAGAGACGCAGGCGTACCTGTTCTCTGGAGACCTCTCCACGAAGCGGCAGGAGGCTGGTTCTGGTGGGGCAACTGCGAGCCTGAGAGCTACAAGAAGCTGTGGAACGTGATGTATGACAAGATGACCAACGAGCACAACCTAACAAACCTTATCTGGATATGGAACGGACAGTCCCCCGAGTGGTATCCCGGCGATGAGACCGTTGATATAAACGGCTGGGACATCTATGCAGGCAACCACGTTGACACCTCCCAGAGCGGACGCTTTGCGGATATGGCGACAAATTACGGCGAAAAGACAAAGCTTATCGCCCTTACCGAAAACGGCTGTGTAATGGACCCCGACAAGGTTATGAACGATAACGCAAGATGGCTCTTCTGGGGCACCTGGAGCGACCCGTTCACAATGAAGCTGGGCGTTGTTATCAATGACGAATACACCACCGTTGAGCTTCTCACAAAGGCATACAATCACGAAAGAGTGCTCACCCTTGATGAGCTCCCCGACCTGAAAAACTATCCTCTCGACTGATGATATGATATGACAAAAACGGCTCCTGCAATGTGCGGGAGCCGTTTTTTGTGTCTACAATTTTATTGGCTGTCAGTATCGCTTTTTTCCTCACTCACCGTCAGATTAAGCCCCGACTGTATAGTTTCCCCGATAAGCGGTCTTGTAAAGCCGTTCTCGGCATCATTGTATGTAATGTCCGCACCTATCATAAGGTGGTCGTCAAAAAGGAGATTTACAAAAACATTTTCGGGGATATCGGGGTAATTGAGTATCCTGTAGCTGTACATCGTCACCTTTTTGCCCGAATAGGGGAGGAGGTCAAAGCCCTGAGACTTTTGCAGCCCGTTGTACTCATTATACGAATCGTTGAACTCCGCAGGTATCCCGATATCCTTGCTTTCGGGCTCGGGCTCTACGATAAGTCCGCACTTGTTCAGAAACTCCACCCTCTCCGCATTGCACTCAAAGGTAAACTGCTTTTCGGTCTTCGCCTCGTCCTTTGCGGCAAGGACAAACCAGGCAAGTCCCCCGAGGATTATGAAAACAATGGCGAGGAATATGCCCCTTCCCTTTTTTCTGCCGCTCTCACGTCCGTTTGAATTATCTCTGCTCATAAAAATCACCGCTCCATTATCATTTTTTTGAATAATTGCATAAAAATATATCTGCATAAAAATTATATGCGGCAGTCTGCAAAAAAAGACAGGCAGCCAACAAAAATATTGACATATGGGCAAAAGTCTGCTATAATGATACTGTAATGCGGCAAATTCACAAGTGCCCAATAACTTTCATCGAAATGAGGAATTAATAATGTCTGCAAATATCGTAATCGGCACCCAGTGGGGCGACGAGGGCAAGGGAAAGGTAATTGATATCCTTGCTTCCCGTGCTGATGTTGTAGTCCGTGCTCAGGGCGGAAACAATGCAGGTCACACCGTTGCCAGCGGCGGCGAAACTTACAAGCTTCATCTTATCCCCTCGGGTATTCTCTATAAAAACACACTCTGCCTTATCGGAGCAGGCGTAGTTCTCGACCCCAAGGATCTCCTCGGCGAGATAGACTCCCTTTCCGCAAGAGGAATTTCCTTTGACAACCTTAAGATCGACCCCAGAGCACACATCATTATGCCCTGGCATATCGCTCTTGACGGACTTTCCGAGAAGTTCAGAGGCAATAAGGACATCGGTACAACTCACAGAGGCATCGGCCCCACATATATGGACAAGTATGAGAGATGCGGTCTCCGTTTCTATGACCTGGTTCACCCCGACATTTTCAGGGAAAAGGCTAAGAGCGTGGGCGAGCTGAAAAATGCTATCATCACAAAGGTATACGGCGGCGAGGCTATCGACCTTGACAAGGTGATCGAGGAATACATCGGCTACGGTCAGCGTCTTGCAAAGTATATGGATGATGTTTCCGTTCTGACCTATGAGGCTAAGAAAGCAGGCAAGACCATTCTCTTCGAGGGCGCACAGGCAACCCTCCTTGATATCGACTTCGGAACATATCCCTATGTTACCTCCTCACACCCCCTGTCCGCAGGTGTTTGCACAGGCTCGGGCGTAGGTCCTATGACAATTGACGCTATCTACGGCGTTGCAAAGGCATACACCACAAGAGTCGGCAAGGGACCCTTCCCCACCGAGCTCAATGACGAAACAGGCGATTATATCCGCAACAAGGGCGGCGAGTTCGGAACTATCACAGGCAGACCCAGAAGAACAGGCTGGTTCGACTCTGTTATCGTCCGTCACGCTGTTCGTGTAAACGGACTTTCCTCTCTCGTTATCAACAAGCTTGATACACTTGCAGGTCTTGACACACTTAAGATCTGCGTAGCATACAAGAAGCCCGACGGCTCTGTTATCAGAGATTTCCCTCCCACACTTGAGGGACTTGAAGGCTGCGAGCCTGTTTACGAGGAATTTCCCGGCTTCACCGAGGATCTTTCCTCTTGCAGAAAATTTGAGGAGCTTCCCGAGATATGCCGCAAGTATATCGCACGTCTTGAAGAGCTTTGCGAATGCCCGATCAGTATGGTCGGTGTAGGCCCTGACAGAGAGCAGGTTATCGAAAGATAAATTTTCCCTGACATCAGCGGGGCGGAAGGTCTATTCCGCCCCGATTTTTATAAAAACGTCATACGAATAAAATCTTCGGAGGAAAAGCAATGGAAAATAAAAATATAATCCTTACAGGAGACCGCCCCACAGGCCGTCTCCATCTCGGACATTATGTGGGCTCACTTAAAAGAAGAGTTGAGCTTCAGAACTCGGGAAAATATGATGAAATAAACATTCTCATCGCCGACGATCAGGCTCTTACGGATAATGCGGACAATCCAGGCAAGATAAGAGAGAACATTATAAATGTAGTTCTCGACTACCTTTCCGTGGGAATTGACCCCACAAAGTCCACAATATGCGTTCAGTCCGCACTTCCCGCCCTCCACGCACTGACATTCTATTATATGAATCTTGTAACAACTGCAAGATTATCCAGAAACCCCACAGTCAAAGCCGAGATACAGCTCCGTGGCTTTGCAGATGAGGGACTTCCCGCAGGCTTTTTTGCATACCCCGTTTCTCAGGCAGCCGACATCACCGCATTTGATGCAAATGTAGTACCCGTAGGCGAGGATCAGCTCCCTATGCTGGAGCAGGCAAGGGAAATCGTTGAGAAATTCAACAGAGTTTACGGTGAAACTCTCGTAATGCCCAAGGCAATGATCCCCGAAAATGAGACCCAGCGCAGACTTCCCGGCGTTGACGGCAAGGCAAAGATGAGCAAATCCCTGGGCAACTGCATCTACCTTTCCGATGCAGCCTCTGTCATAAAGAAGCAGGTAAACGGCAAAATGTACACTGACCCCCTCCACTTACAGATAACCGACCCCGGTCACACCGAGGGAAATGTTGTTTTCACATATCTTGACGCACTCTGCACAGACGAGCATTTTGCGGAATATCTTCCCGATTATGCAAATCTTGAAGAGATGAAGGAGCATTACCGCCGCGGCGGTCTGGGTGACGGCACCTGCAAGAAGTTCCTCTTGAACGTTCTTGAAGAGACACTCAGCCCCATAAGAGCCGAGCGTGCAAAGTGGGAAAAGGACATTGATGCCGTTTATGACATCATCACCGAGGGCACTGAAAGAGCCGTTGAAAAGACAAATGCAACACTTGCCCGTGTCCGCAAGGCAATGAGGATAGACTATTTCAATGACCGCTCTATCGTCAAGGAGTGGGAAGAGCTTCTGAAAAAGGCAAAGCAGTAATATCCCCGACAGCCTGTACACAGTATTCATATACAGAACCTCAAAAAAGGAGCGACCATAAAAAATGTACGAACACCTTAAATACATAGACACCCTTATGAATGAAGCTGTTGAAAAGGACAGCATAGCAGGCGGCAGCGTTGCCGTTATCCATAAGGGCGAAACGGTCTATAAAAAGCATTTCGGCTATTCCGACAGGGAAAAGGGCAGGAAATTCGAGGGCGGCGAGCTTTTCCGCCTGTTCTCCCTCACAAAGCCCATAACCGCCGCAGCCGCAATGCTGCTCCTTGAAAGAGGAAAAATAGAGCTTCGATATCCTTTGAAATGGTTCCTGCCCACATTTGAAGATCCGCAGGTGCTGGACGAAAAGGGCCTCCGCCCTGCTGACAGGGATATCACCCTTGGCGACCTGCTCACAATGACCTCGGGCATATCATACCCCGGGGGAGAATATGCCGCAGGTAAAATGGGGGAGATATGGGGCAGGCAGTCTGAGGCATACGAAAAGGGCGGCAGACAGCTTTCCACAAGGGATTTTGTCCTTGAAATGGGCAAAGCCCCCCTTGCATTCAACCCGGGCGAAAAATGGGAATACGGTGCATCTGCCGATGTAATGGGAGCGGTCATCGAGACGGTGAGCGGAATGAAGCTCAGCGAGTTTTACAAAAAGGAAATTTTCGAGCCTCTCGGAATGACCGACACGGGATTTTATATCCCCGAGGAAAAATATTCCCGTCTTGCAAAGCCCTATGTTCAGTCCCCCGAGGGCAATGTGCATTACACCAATCACGACCTCTGCATAACGGATCATAAGACCCCTCCCGCCTTTGAATCGGGTGGAGCGGGACTTGTCTCCACCATTGATGATTACGCAAAATTCGTGAAGATGCTTGCAAATCACGGTTCCATAAGCGGCACACGGATCCTCGGCAGAAAGACCGTGGAGTTTATGACCTCCGACTGCCTTACAGATGCTCAGAGAAGCACTATCGGGTGGGACAGTATGATAGGGCAGGGCTACGGAAACTTTATGCGTGTCCTCCACGATCCCGCCGCCGCAGGCTTTAACGGCACAAAGGGCGAATACGGCTGGGACGGAATGCTTGGCTGCTATTTCTGCATCGATCCAACAGAGGATCTTGCATTCCTCTACTTCGTCCAGCAGGCATACACAGGCTGCACCGAATTTACAAGACGGCTCCAGAACGTTGTGTGGGCTTCGATAGAATAAATACTATATTGTAACCGTATTGTTGTTGATTTTTACTGTATGGATATGGTATAATTGTAAAAGACCCGCAGACCCATAATAAAAACGAATGGAGCATAAACACTATGAGTAAATTTATGACAGTCGTTACCAATAAATGGTTCCGAATCGGAGTGAGCATACTTGGCGTGGTTTATTCACTCGTCCTTGCATACTTCGATTACAACGTATTTTTCTATGACATCGAATATGTCAGCCGAAAGGAATTTGCAATAGTCGGTTCGCTGTTCTCCGCAATTATCTGTCTGTTGTTCCTCTATACACGCAGATCGCCACTTACCTGCATATACGGAATGGTGAATATGCTGCTGTTTTTCCCGCTTTTGCTGCTTGACTGGGGAAACTGGCCATTGCTCCTTCCTGCGGCAGTGGTAACTCTCTTCGGATTTTTCTGCTGCCATATGAACGAGACGGCAAAGACCATTTTCGGGACCATATTCCTGCTGATGTACATACTGGGCGGAATAGCGTTCTTCCTGATAATGAATGTGTTCAGAGTGACCACCACGGACACTCTTATTGAAAAGGGCGTGTCACCCTCAGGGGCATTCAGATATTATATTCTCGATGTCCAGAACAAGTCCACGGGAAAGCTCTGCGTCTATGTTCAGCCCAACACCCTTGACAAGGATCACGGCTTCATCAGAATGGACAGCACCATAAAAAAGCTTGTAAAGCAGGCTCCAAAGCCCGTTGAATTTGAGTGCGAGTGGAGCGGAACAAAAATGATAATCAACGGCGAGGTGTATTTCGACGAAGCGAAAAACCTTGCGGAAGAAAACGGACAGCTTGTATATGACATCTCCGACGGCAGCTGGAGCTATACATATTTCTCTATCGAGTATCCTATCTTCAACACTATTGAGGACGTAAAGGGCAAGATCGACAAGCTTGCAGACAAACTCTCGGAGGAAAAGGAAAGCGAAGCTTCTTCCGACAGCTCCGAAACTTCATCTGAACAGGACAGCAATTCATCTGAAACCTCGGAGACCGAATCCGAGACGGAAGCTGCCGAAGAATAATACATAAAGCAAACACCGCACATCAATGAAGCTTCACTGATGTGCGGTGTCTTTACTTCCTTTCAACTTCGTACTGTATAACCCCAAGTTCTGAATATATCCCATTTTCACTTTCATCAATAAAACAAAATGTAATAGTTACTTTCACTTCATCATTATAAAAAACGTATATGTAATTATATGGTTCATTTGCAATAAATGAATTTGGCTCTCCAAATATTTGTTTAATATCTTCTGATGTACTATATAAATTTATATTATTTGTTAGACTAAAAGTTATCCCTAAATCTTCCAGCCTTTTTTTCCCAAAACCACCTACAAATCTATAAATTACAGAAGACATACAATCCCCGTTATAATCGTCTTTGAATATAACAACTTTTAAAAATTTTTCCCCTTTGTAATTGATATCGTAAAACACTCCTCCCATATCTTCTATGCATTTTTCGGGAGTAGAATAAAACTCAGAAAAAGCCATTTCACAAGTGAAATCGTCATTCAAAGCCAAAATATCTTCAAGCGTTGTGGGCATAGAAAGAGTCTTTCCGTCAATTTGAATCATATTTAATAAATCCTCCATAGACATATTGGGTGGAAGATATGATTCACTGTTTTGATTCTCTGCTTCCGATCTCAAAGCAGCTGTTACCTGCGGCTCAACCGAGATCATATTTGTTTCAACCGGCTCACTTGCTTGTATGCCGGTACTTTCACTTCCTGCAAACATAGTTGAGCTGTCTGCAGCACCAAAATCAGCAGAAAAATTCTCTGATTTCTCATATTCCTGTGCCGAACTCGTTTCGCAGCCCGAAAGCAGTAATGAAGAAACCAGCAGCAAGATCAAAGTGCTCTGTTTGATTTTGACCATAATAAAAACCGATCCTTTCGTTATATTTTTTTATCTTCAATAATTTTACGACATATAAATCCATTACTTATTCGATAGCATATCTTTTGAATTTCTTCTTTAAGTGATTTTCGTTCAGCCTTAAGCAATTTCAGTTCAGCTTCTGCATATTTTAAACAATTTTGAACACTGTATTGTCGGATACAATTATATCATATATCAAAAATATTTTCAATAATTTTAAAAATATTTTTGATACACAGGCATAAAAAAGCTGCCCGCAGCTCTGCGGACAGCCGTTATCATTCAAGATGCATTATATTGAGCAGCAGCAGCCAGCTCGTGCCGTAATAAACCACCACAGCCACAAGGTCGTTCACCGTTGTGATAAGGGGACCCGAAGCCACCGCAGGGTCTATCTTTATTTTCTTGAAGAAGAGCGGTATGAGCGTGCCCACAGCGCTTGAAACTATCATCGCAAGGAGCAGTGAAAGTCCGATGCAGCCAGACACCGCAAAAGCGAACATTGCCGTTTTGCTCTTGAACAGAAGAATGTACAGCCCCACGAACACAAAGGACAAAAGCCCTATCAGAACGCCGTTGCAGGCTCCTATGCGGACTTCCTTTGCCACAAGCTCCATTTTCTGTTTAAAGGTGAGGTTCTCGTCGGTGAGCACACGAATGGTGACGGCAAGGGACTGAGTGCCCACATTTCCCGCCATATCAAGAATAAGCGACTGAAACGCCATAATAAGGGTAAGCTGTGCTACCACCTTTTCAAACATTCCCACCACAGTTGATACCACAAGCCCCAGCGCAAGCAGCACCAGCAGCCAGGGCAGACGCTTTTTCATACTCTGTATCAGCGGCTCTTTCAGATCCTCTTCAGCGGTAAGACCTGCCAGCTTTGCGTAATCATCGCCCATTTCATCATCAACAGCCTCGATGATATTCTGCGCCGTGATAACGCCAAGAAGCTTGTTTGAATCGTCAAGCACGGGGATAATGCTCTCCGAATATTCCTTTAATACCTCGATGCAGTCGGAGGTCTGTTCGTTTGCGTAAACATAGGGGAAAGATGTTGCCGTAAGGTCCTCAAGGGCAACATTGCTCCTTGCGGTGATAAGGTCTTTAAGGTCGATAGCGCCGCAGAACTCGTTGTTCTCGTCCGTAACGAACAGTGTGGCGATGTTGTCATTCTCCTCTGCCTGGGAAACAAGTGCGGTCATAGCCTGCTTTACCGTCATATTTTCCTTGATGACGATGCAGTTTGTGGTCATTCTGCTTCCTATCTCGTCCTCATCAAAGGAAGCAATGAGCTTTATCTCGTTCTGAACATCGGGTGCTACCGTGTCGATTATAAGGCTCCGCCTGTCCTTGTCTATCTCACGGAGCACCGCCACAGCCGTGTCCGTGTCAAGCTCGGAAACAAGCGCCGCAGCCTTTTTAATGTCCATTTCATTAAGATATGCCCCTGCCTCTTCTTCATCGAGAAATTCGAAAATGTCGCCCAGCATTTTCGGGGTGCATATGCGGTAAAATTTCTTCCGCTCGGAAACGGTCAGATCCTTGATAACGTCCGCAATGTCGCTCTCGTGGAAATCTTCCAGGCGGTTCATCATAATTTTGGGTGACTCGTCACTTCTGATGACTGCAATTATCTCCGCACCGTGACCGTGGCGCTCGGTGGTCTCCGCTGTCTGAGCGGTCATATTCATTTCATTTTTTTCCATTGGCTTGTCCTCCGTTTTCATTATTTTTTCCAACGTGAGGTCTTGATACTGATAAAAAACATATTTATCAGCAAAAGGGCGCAAAAAAGCCCGCAGCATAATAATTCTCTGCGGGCAGATATCATTTTGTCAAAGCAAATAAAGCAGCCGCAATGCACAGCCGCACAAATGATATCCCGATGATCGCCCGTTAGACCCGCAGCTGTCACTGTTTGCCACTTTATTCACCTCCGTGTATCTGTAATATATTTATTATAGCATTTCGGGATATGGGTGTCAACAATTCCGACCCATATCCCGAAAATTTTACATATTAATGTCCGTAGGCTTTTCAATTCTGTCCATCTCAAACCAGAAAGTGCTTCCGATGCCCTCCTCCGACTTAACGCCGAATTTGAAGCCGTGAAGAATGAATATCTGCTTTACAATAGAAAGACCCAGACCCGTTCCGATGACCTCTCTCTTGTGCTTTTCTGCACGGTAGTAGCGGTCGAATATCAGGGGCATAAGCTCCTTTGAAATGCCGTCGCCCGTGTCGGTAACGGATATCTGTATCTTCTTCGGGGTGCAGACCTCTGTAACATATATTGTCTTTTCCTCACCCGAGTAGTTCACCGCATTGTTAACAAGATTGTAGATTATCTGGTCGAACTTGATAAGATCCGCCTCGCCCCACGCCTCTTCATTGGTGCTCACATAGAACTTGTAGCCGTCACGCTCGGAAAGAAGCTTGTATCGGGTCATAATTTCCTTAAGCCTGCTGCCCACGCAGAAAGGCTCTTTGTGAAGCTCGGTGCTGCCGTTCTCAAGCTTTGTCAGATCCATAATGTCGTTTACCAGAGCCGCAAGACGGTCGCTCTCATCAATGATTATGCCAAGATGCTCGTCACGCTTCACAGGGTCATCGCCCGACAGATCACGTATCATCTCCGCATATGCCTTGACCATTGTAAGAGGTGTGCGCAGGTCGTGGGAAATGTTCGCCATAAGGTCACGGCGCATAGTGTCTATCTTGGTTATCTCATTTGATGCATAGTTCAGCGTTTCCGCAAGCTGTTCGGTCTCGGTGTAGCCACGTCCGTTGAATTTAACGTTGTAATCACCCTGAGCCAGCTTTTCAGCCGAGCGGGTTATGCGGACGATCGGTGTTGCCACAAGGCTTGAAAGGAAAATGGATATGCCGAACGCCAGCGCCAGCATTGCAAGGCTCACCTGGAGCATCTGCACTCTGAGTATATCCACAGTGGACTCCAGCGGTTCAAGAGATGTGTTCAGAAGCAGATATCCCTTTGGTTCATCTTTTGTTCCCAGAAGCATTGCAAATATAAGGGTGTTGTTTTCAAAGCGGGAGTTTTTTACCTCGGCATAATATATCCCCGTTGAGCTTTCATAGGCAAGCTTGCGGTATTTCGCAAGGGAAGCGCCGCTGTGGAGCAGGCAGTTTTTGCCCATAACGTCATAGGAATAAACGCTGAGACCGTATCTGTCCTGAATGAGCACGCAGGTGTCATTATCGTGAGCTATCCTGTCAAGGGAGTCGGTGGTAAAGCCCTCCTCGCTCCACTTTGTGAGGATATAGCTTGCGATGGACGAAATATCGTTGGTTTTCTCCGTTCTGTAGGTGGCTTCGAGGGAAAATGTAAAGGATATCCAGATCATTATGAGAATGCTCACAATGAAAATGGCAAAGTATATCCACACCGTGAAACGGATACTTCTCAGAGCCTTTTTCAGCTCGGTTTTCTTACTTGCCGCCATCGAACTTGTAGCCCATTCCTCTCAGCGTGATGATGAATTTGCGGTATTCCCCGAGGGAGTTCCTAAGCATCTTGATATGAGTGTCAACGGTGCGGTCATCGCCGTAGAAATCGTATCCCCAGACCTCTTCAAGGAGCTTTTCACGGGAAAGGGCGATCCCCTTGTTGCGTACAAGGTAGAAGAGGAGGTCGTATTCCTTGGGGGTAAGTGAAGCGGGAACGCCGTCCACCTTTACGACTCTGCCCGACATATCAATTTCAAGTCCCTCGAATCTGAGTGTCTCCCTGCCCTCGGTCTGTTCAGCGGGAGCGCTTCTCTTGATGACCGCCCTTATCCTTGCAAGGAGCTCCTTTGGGGAAAAGGGCTTTGTAACATAGTCGTCAACGCCTATCTCGAAGCCGAAAAGCTTGTCGTATTCCTCACCTCTTGCGGAGAGCATAATAACGGGGGTATGCTTGGTCTTGCGTATTTCTTTCACGGCAGAATAGCCGTCCAGCTTCGGCATCATAATGTCCATAATGATAAGGTCGAAGTCCTCTTTGCGGCAGATTTCCACGGCTTCCATACCGTCCTCGGCTTCAACGGTCTCAAAGCCGTCGAACTTGGCATATTCGCTTATAACGTTTCTGATGTTCTTTTCATCATCGACAATAAGTATCCTTTTTTTATCCATAATGATCCCTGCTTTCTCTGTATTTTTTGTGGGGTCTGATTTTTATGATTACATTATAACACGCAAATGTGTATTTTTTGTGAAAATCAGGAGAAAACAGCCGATATCACTGTATAACAGAGCAAAAATTATTGACATTCAACATTTGATCGGGCAGATGTTGAATGTTGATG
The DNA here is from genome assembly GCA_934486875.1 of uncultured Oscillospiraceae bacterium. Lineage (GTDB taxonomy): Bacteria > Bacillota > Clostridia > Oscillospirales > Ruminococcaceae > Huintestinicola. The sequence continues at coordinate 578 of CAKSPU010000051.1, read as the reverse complement.
AAAAAATATATATTTTTTCAGATTGGTTTATGGCGGTGATATATATTGCTGTAGGGGACGGGTTTCCCGTCCCGCCTGTTCGGAATATGCTTGATTTGTTTGGATTGATTTATAATTTTGTTCGGGTTTGTTAAATAGAATGCAAAGGGACAACCATAGGAGAGGGGGAAGGACACTAAACCCAACAAAAATACGGAGCGTAGCATATCCCCCTCTCCTAATGGTTTTCCCTCTGCACTCTCTTTCTTTTACCACACCCCTATTCCCGTATTTTTACAGTTTTGCTTAAATGTTTTTTGTTGCGCACTACTTATATTTTGGTTCGGATTTTTATACCTATTTCCTATCATCTATGGTTTCTAATCTAAATTATGGGGCATACGTCCACACGGTAAAGACCTAAATAAAGGACTCTTTCATTTGCATATAAAAATTTTTTTCGCTTATAAGCGGAAGAAAAAATACGAACAAACCCAAAAGCCCTAACACCAAAACCGTTCCGTGTGGACGTATGCCCCATAGTTTAATTTAGAAATTGCAAATGGGAGGAAATAGGTGAAAGGCTTGGAACAAAGCTA